>NZ_JBSFGK010000009.1:0-143869 GCF_053596495.1 Kitasatospora sp. NPDC001683 | reverse complement strand
GGCGGGACAGGAGCCGGTGCGGCCGACGACGAATGCCAAGGTGCCAGACCGGATCGGCGGCGGCCAAGACCCCTCGTTACGATCCGCGGTCGTAGCCGACGGGGCCGGCGCCGCCTCGAAAGGCGGGCCGCCGGAGCGTGTCCATCTCCGCCCACCCCTTCCGGCCTGCGCAGACACCTTCCAAGCGCTAGACAAATAGTCGCAAAAGGGCGCAAAACGGACACTACTATCCGTCGTCGTGCACCCGATTCCCATGTGAGCGCACTCACCCCACGGCCCCCGGCGACATCACCGACCGGCCGGGAGGCCAGCACGCTGAGTCACCACGAGGCGGCTGCCGTCGAGACCGCCGGGGCATGGGCGCCCTACCCCGCCGAGCGTTGCGGGTGAGTCAGGTTGGCCCCGTTCCGGGGGTCGAAGACGTGGATCCGGGCCGTGTCGACCCGGAGCTCCAACGGGCCGCCCTCGGTGGCGCGGGTGGCGGTGTCGAGCCGCGCCACAACGCGCTGCTCCCTCATGCCCGTGTCGGCCCGGCCCGAGTCAGCGGCGAGTTCGGCGAGTTCGGCGAGCTCGGCGGGACCCGCCGTCGGCGCCGGTGCGCCCTGCGGCGTGAAGTGGACGTAGACGTCCGAGCCCACGGATTCCCTGACGTCGACGGTGACGGTGCAGGTGACCCCGCCGCCGTGCTCGACCAGGGAGGCGTCCTCGAAGTCCTCGGGGCGGATGCCGACGATCAGCTCGCGCGGAGCGTCCGCGCGTTCCAGGGCGCGCCGGGTGCGGTCGTCCAGCGGCAGCGCGCCCAGCGAGGTGCGCAGGGTGTCCTGCTCCAGTGCGGCCCCGAGGAAGTTCATGCCGGGCGAGCCGATGAACCCGCCGACGAAGAGGTTCACCGGCTCGTCGTACAGGTGCTGCGGCGAGCCGACCTGCTGGACGACGCCCGCCCGCATGACGACCACCCGGTCGCCGAGCGTCATCGCCTCGACCTGGTCGTGGGTGACGTAGACGGTGGTGGTGCCCAGGCGGCGCTGGAGTGCGGCGATCTGGGTGCGCATCTGGACCCTGAGCTTGGCGTCGAGGTTGGAGAGCGGCTCGTCCATCAGGAACGCCTTGGGCTCGCGGACGATCGCGCGCCCCATCGCGACCCGCTGGCGCTGCCCGCCGGAGAGGTTGGCGGGTTTGCGGTCGAGGTGCTGGGTCAGGTCCAGGATGCGGGCGGCCTCCTCGACCTTGGCGGCGATGGTCGCCTTGTCCGTCCTGGCCAGGCGCAGCGCGAAGCCCATGTTGTCGCGCACGCTCATGTGCGGGTAGAGGGCGTAGCTCTGGAAGACCATCGCGATGTCGCGGTCCTTGGGCGCGCGGTCGTTGACGACCTGCCCGGCGATGCGCAGGGTGCCGTCAGTGATGTCCTCCAGGCCGGCGATCATGTTGAGCGTGGTGGACTTGCCGCAGCCGGACGGACCCACCAGGATCACGAACTCGCCGTCGGCGATGGTGAGGTTGACGTCGTGGACGGCGAGGGCGCCGTCGGGGTAGCGCTTGGTGATGCCGTCGAGGACGATCTCGGCCACGGTCCGCCTTCCTGGTCCGCCGGGTGGGGCGGTCTCAACCTTTGACTGCGCCGGCGGTGAGGCCGGCGACGATGCGGCGCTGGAACAGCAGTACGAAGATCACGATCGGGATCGTGATGATCACGGCGGCGGCCGCGATCGAGCCGGTCGGCTGCTCGAACTGGGAGCTGCCGGTGAAGAAGGCGATGGCGGCCGGTACCGTCCGGGCGGCGGTGGTGGAGGTCAGCGAGATGGCGAACAGGAAGTCGTTCCAGCAGAAGATGAAGACCAGGATGGCGGTGGTGAGCACGCCTGGTGCCGCCAGTGGGGCGATGACCAGCCGGAACGCCTGCCACGGCGTGGCGCCGTCGACCTTGGCCGCCTTCTCCAGGTCCCAGGGGATCTCGCGGAAGAACGCCGAGAGCGTGTAGATCGCCAGCGGGAGCGAGAAGGTCATGTACGGGATGACCAGTCCGGCCCAGGTGTCGAAGAGGCCGAGCGCCCGCTCGATGTCGAACAGCGGTGAGACCAGCGAGATCGGTGGGAACATCGCGATCAGCAGGGAGATCCCGATCAGCAGCCGTTTGCCGGGGAAGCGCAGCCGGGCGACCGCGTAGGCCGCCATGGTGCCCAGCACGACGGCGATGGTGGTGGAGATCACCGCGATCCCGATCGAGTTCACCAGGGCCCGGGTGAACTCCGAGGTCTCGAAGATGCCGCGGTAGTTGGCCCAGGTCCACCTGCGCGGCACGAAGTCGCCGTCGGTGAGGGTGGCGGGGTCCTTGAAGGAGAGCGCCACGATCCACCACACCGGGAAGAGCGCGTAGAGGACGACCGCCAGGTCGGCGATCGTCCAGCCCGCCAGGGTCCGGGTGCGGCGGGTGCTCATCGGTGCTCCGGTTCGGTGCCGGGCGCCGCCGTGCCGAACAGCTTGACGAAGACCAGGGCGATGAGCGCCACGCAGACGAAGATCAGCACGGAGATCGCCGAGCCGATGCCGAGGTTGAGCGCGGTGAAGAGGTTGTCGTAGCCGAGGATCGAGACCGAGCCGGTGCCGTGGGAGCCGCCGGTCAGCACGTAGATGTCGTCGAAGATCCGGAAGGCGTCCAGGGTGCGGAAGAGCAGGGCGACCAGGATCGCCGGTTTCATCAGCGGCAGGATCACCAGGCGCAGTCGCTGTCCGAAGGTCGCGCCGTCCACCATCGCCGCCCGGACGGTCTCGTCGGGCACCAGGGCGAGGCCCGCGAGCAGGAGCAGGGCCATGAACGGGGTGGTCTTCCACACCTCGGCGAGGATGATCAGACCGATGGCGGGCCACTGTTCGGTCAGCGGGGCGCTGCCCGCGGGCAGCAGCGCGGCCAGGTAGCCGGTGCCTGGTGTCCAGGCGTACTGCCAGGAGTAGGCCGCGACCACGGTCACGATCCCGTACGGGACCAGGACCGCGGTGCGGACGATGCCGCGGCCGAGGAGGGCGCGCTGCATCACCAGGGCGAGGGCGAGTCCGAGGGCCAGCTCGACGGCCACCGACACGACGGTGATCAGTACGGTGATGCCGAGCGCCTGCCACCAGATGGGGGAGGTCAGCACCGCGCCGTAGTTGGCGAGCCCGACCCAGTGCGCCTGGTCGGGGAATCTCAGGTCGTAGCGCTGCAGCGAGAGGTAGCCGGCGTAGCCGATCGGGTAGGCGGTGACCGCCAGTATGACGACGACCGCGGGCGCGCAGAGCAGCAGGCCGAGCCTGCGTTCCTCGCGGGCGCCCCGGGAGGGCCCGACCGGTTTCCGGACGGCGTCGTCGCGGGTTCGGGTGGGTGGTGTCACGGGATCAGCCCCTTCGAGCCGAGGGCGTCCTGGATCTGCCGGTGGAGGTCGGCCACGTCGTTCTCCGGGCGGATGCCGGCGGGCGGGGAGAGGGTGTGGGAGACGGCGATGGACACGTTCTGGTAGGCGGGGGTCTGCGGCCGGACGCTCGCGGTGTCGAGGGCGGCGAGCACGTCGGCGGCGAAGGGGTAGCTCCGGGTGAGTTCCGCGTCCTGGTACAGGCTGCGCAGCGACGGCGGGAGGCCGCCCTTCAGCGCGTTGGTGAGCTGGTTGTCCCGGCTGCGCAGGCACAGGGTGGCCGCGAAGGCGAGGTCGGCGTGCCGGCTGTAGGCGCCCACCGCGAGGTCGATCCCGCCGATGGTCACGCCGGCGGGGCGGTCGGGCGTCACGGCGGGGTAGGGCGCCCAGTGGAAGTGCGGGAACAGTTCGGGCTGGTTGGCTTTCATCGAGGGGTAGACGAAGGGGTAGTTGAGTTCGAAGGCGGCCGTGCCGGACTCCATGGCGAGCCGGTTCTGGTCCTCCATCTGGTTCGGCAGCGAGGGGTCGGCGGCCGCGGAGGTCGCCAGGTCGTGCATGACCTTGGCGGCCGCGACGGCGGGCGGCCCGAGCGAGGGGGCCTGGGCGTCGGGGGTGAGGATGGCACCTCCGGCGCTGGTGACCAGGGTGTTGAACCAGACCGTCAGTCCCTCGTACTGGGCGCCTTGGACCTCCACGTAGTGCGGTTTGCCCGCACGGGCCAGGTCCTGCGCCGTGGCCAGCATCTCGGCCCAGGTCCTGGGCGGGGTTCGGACCAGGTCGTCGCGGTACCAGAGCAGTTGGGTGTTCGAGTTGTACGGCGTCGCGTACAGCCGGCCCTGCCAGGTCGCGGTGCGCACCGCCGCGTCGAGCGTGTCGGCGGTGCCCCGGTCGTGCAGCTGTCCGGTCCACTCCCGGATCCATCCGGCCTCGGCGAACTCGGCGGGCCAGGTGACGTCCAGGCCGAGGATGTCCACGTCGGCGTCGTGGGCGGCCATCCGGCGCACCAGTTGCTGGCGTTGGCCGTCCGCGCCGCGGGGCAGCTTGTTGTAGCGGATGGTGTAGCGCCCGCCGGACTGCTGCCCGCAGTGGTCGGCGGCTTGCTGGAGTGCGCCCGAATCGTCCGGGAAGTTGTACCAGTTCAGCGTCACCGGGCCGTTCTGCCCGCTGTTCCCGCATCCGGCCAGGGTGGACGCGACCACGGCCAGCCCGGCGGCGGCGCTCGCCCACCGTGTTCGGAGGCTGTGGACCCTCGGCATCGTTCTCCCGTGGTGCGGCGGACCGGCCCCCGCCGACCCTAGCCCGCTGCTCCGGCCGCATCGCCGCGTGCCGCGCCGTCGACCAGCCGGACGGCCCAGCCTCCGGAGATCGGCGCAGTCGGGGGCGTTCAGGAGCCGCGCGACGTCGGGGACGATCCCATGTTCTCCCCTCCCCGGATGATGATCTCGCTCGCCCGCCCGGTGACCACCAGTCGGCCGTTCTCCTCCCGGCCGAGGTCGCCGGTGGCCTGCCAGCCGACGGCGCCGGGCATCCGCAGCTGGATCTCGCCGTCGACGAACCGGGTTTCGATCCCGGGCAGCACGACGCCGTCGACGGCGACCCCCCGCAGGCCTCCGTGCTGCCGTAGCCGTGGTGCGGCTCGCGGCCGCACACCCGGCGGAACCGGTCCCGCAGCTGCTCCGGCAGCGGGGCCCCGGCGTCCAGGAGCTGGTGAACGGGTTGTCGCAACGGTCACTCGCGGCGTGATCGATCGTCAAATCCGATCCTTCTCCGCGCGGCGGCACCGGGCCACACTGATGGGCTGTCCCTCCTGGCCCACGGACTCATGAGGTGTTCGTGGTCGAAGCCCCAGGGCCGGCGGCTGGTGCCGGTCTACCGGCGAAGCCGGCCGGCATCGTCTGGCAGGACGGGCAGTGGCCAGGCCGGGTCCGGTGTCCAGGTGGGCCATGGGGCGGCGAACGGGCCGGCGCGGTCCTGGAGGAGGCCGAGGGCGCGCTCGCGGGCCTGCTCGACCAGGCGGTGGTCGTCGTCGGTGATGAAGCCGAGGCGGCGGCCGTGCGCGTACTCGTCCTCGTCCTTCCACTTCGCCGAGGACAGGTCGGGCTCGACCACCAGGTCGACGAGCAGGTCCAGGGTGTCGATCCCGATCCGCGTCCGCACGGCCGGGCGCTCGAAGTTGACGTACAGGCGCAGCGGCTCGCCCGCCGTGGTCTGGAAGTGGTGTAGGGAGAACCACTCGCCCGTCTCGAAGCGGGAGCGCAGGACGGTGTGCCGCCAGGCCCACGGCTCCAGCTCCCAGGTACCGGCGGCGAGGTTGGCCAGGCCGTTCTTGCGGGAGGTGTCGTCGCCGGTGCGCAGCGCCGTCGTCCAGGTGGTCGGGGCGAGGGCGCTGATCCCCGGCCAGTAGCCGAGCTCGAGCAGGGTGCCGGTGTCGGAGATCGCCCGGTGGGGCTGGGCGGACCACACCTTGTCGAGGTGGATGTCGCGGCGCACGACCGTGGCGCCGGGGGCGAACGGGGCGCCGGTTCCCGGCGCGACGGGGGTCATGGTCGGCCCCAGGTGGTGCAGGCGGGCTCGTGCCAGGTGGTGCGCACGACCATGCCGCCCGGGGTGATGTGCTCGCTGGACCAGGTCTGGCAGCAGCCGCCGCCCGGCTGTGCGGGAGCCGGCGGCCGCGCGGCACGGGCGGCGGCGGCAGGAGTGGGGGCGGTCGGTGCGGACGCACGTCGGCGACGGCGGCGGGAGTGGGTGGGAGGAGTCGTCATGCCGAAGGCTCTGCCCGGCCAACCACGGCGCCGAACCCGGCCGCCACCCGAACGGACCACACCGGGCGGGGACTCACCGTCCCTGATCTGCGGCGGGGAGTTTGCGGCCGGGGCGGCCCATGTCCCGGGCGGGCGGACTGACCGGCGGCCCCGAGCCCACCGCGCCGAGGCGAAACTCCCCGGTTGCGGGGCCGGTTGCGGCACTCGATAGTGGACACGGTGGCCGTATGGCGCGCGCCGGGGTGTGGGCCGAGCCACCAGCCGGCCTTGTGCCGTTGGTTTTCCTGGTCTGGCGACAATGGCAGGGCCCCTGGTAAGGAGCCACTTCGCACCGCCACCGAGGCGGCGAACACGGCTGGCGGATCCGCTCCGATCGCGGCGGTGTCCGCCCCTCCCCTGCACCGGCAACCCTTCGTGGTCGACACCGGCAGTGCGGGCTGCACGTGGGACCGTCTCCACCCCTCCCGGAATCGCGAGAGGAGCACTCTCTTGACCTCCTCCTCCGGCTGAAGCCGGAGGATTCCAATCCTCGCGGGTCGGGCTTTCTGCTTCACAGCCGGTTGCCGACCTGGGGTCACCAGCGAAGGGACGGTGTACCGCCCATCGGTCTTACATCAGCTCCACAGACCTGACTTCCCGCCAGCCCGGCGGTAGACCCGGCCAGCTTGGTTATCGCTGACCAGGCGTCATCAATCCATCACGCTACGGATACCTCGCGGTCGGCGATGGCGGCGGTCCGCCTTGACGGCGAAACGCCGGTTCCTGACCTGCTCCGTAGGAAACCCGATTCTCCCCCGCAAGCGGGGGGACCCCCACCCCCGGCTGAAGCCGGGGATCTCCTCGGAGGTACCAGATGATCAAGAACACTCTGGCACGTCTCCTGACGGCGTCGGCTCTTGTGGCCGGGAGCGTGATGCTGTTCCCCGGCCCCGCGGTTGCACAGACCGGCTTCCACGTCGTCAACATGGCGACGGGCAAGTGCGCGACCGTCGCCGGAGGGGTCTCCGCCGACAACAACGTCACCCTCGTTCAGTACAACTGCGACAGCGACTCCTCGCGGCACTGGTATCTGAGCAACTGGAGCAACAACACCTTCCAGCTCGTCAACGCGAAGACGGGCAAGTGCGCGACCGTCGCCGGAGGGGTCTCCACGGACAACAACGTCACCCTCGTTCAGTACAACTGCGACAACGACCTTTCGCGCCGCTGGCGCCTCAGCAACTGGAACGGCAGCTCCTACCAGTTCGTCAACGCGAAGACGGGCAAGTGCGCGACCGTCGCCGGAGGGGTCTCCGCCGACAACAACGTCACCCTCGTTCAGTACAGCTGCGACAACGACCTTTCGCGTCGCTGGCAGATGGGGTAAGAGGCCGTAGGACAGGGCCTCTGGTGGACCTCGGGTCTTCGTCGGGACCTGGAGCTACCAGTAGGCCCTGTTGGCCGTTCAGAAGCACATTGATGCAACCGCTGTCAGCAGTCGAGCGCGTCTCAGGCGCTCGGGAGGACGTGCTCGGCGACAAGGTCGTTGTAGACGGTTTCGAGGTGGGAGGTCACGGCCCGGGCGGGGTTTTCGCCCTTGGCGACGGGGACGATGACACCGTCCAGCGGATTGTCATCGCGGGGCTCGTCCAGGGTCAGGACCCCTCCGATGCCGGGGGCCGCTTCGTCCCGGGCGGTGAGCGGAAGCACGCCCCACCGCTGCTGGATCGTTTTGAGCACTGAGGTGTGGTCCAGTGGCACGCTGTCACCGGGCACGTTGAAGACGGTGCCGCGAGCGATGAGCGGGGAAACCAGCACCGTGGGTACCCGCACCCCGAATCTGGTGAAGTCGAAGCCGGCCTCTCCGGCCTTTTGATCGGGCGGTGCCGCGCCGGCGGGCGGCGGCACGTGGTCGTAGCAGCCGCCGTGCTCGTCATAGGTGATCACCAGCAAGGTCTTGGCCCAATCCGGCCCGGTGCGCAGCGCGTTGTACACGTCGAGGATCAACTGTTCGCCCGATGCGACGTCATCGTTGGGGTGTTGGCTGTTCCCGTCGTGTTTCCAGGCGGGTTCCAGGAAGGTGAACGCGGGCAGGGAGCCTTCGGTGGCGGCGGCGTGTTTGAAGTCGATGAACTGGCCGAAGTGCTGGTCACCGGCCCCTCGGGTGTCGGGGAAGTTGGCCTTGGTCAACGGTGGAAGGTTGTAGCCGTAGATGACCCAGCCGATGCCCTGGTGGGTGAGTCGGCCGAAGATGCTGTCCGTGTTGAACATGACCTTGTCGGTCTTCGCCTGGTTCTGGCATGCCCTGTCGCTCACCAGGCCCAGGCTGGTCCCGGCGAGGGCGAAGCCCCGGTTGGGCAGGGTCTGGGTCGGCACCGAGCAGTACCAGTGGTCGCACACCGCGTAGCCCCGGGCCAGTCCGGACAGCACGGGCAGCGCTTCCGGGGGGAAGCAGCCCATGATGTCGCTCGCGGTGACGTCCGGGGAGTTGCCTTGCCTGGTCGGGAAGATCTGCGCGAAGTCGGTGACGAAGCCCTCGTTGGTCGCTTCGGGGGCAGGGGTGGGCACCTGTTGCGAACCGAACAGCTGGTTGTTGACTCTGTGGTACTCCTCCCCGGGGACGGAGCCGGGCATGAAGTACGCGCCTGATTTGGTGTGGTCGATCGGGAAGACGGTGACTTTGCCGCCGTTCCCGTCCGGGTTGGACTCCGCGCCGGTCAGGCCTTCGAAGGGCCGGCCGGACGGATGGTTGCCCTGGTCGGTGTAGAGGAATCCGAGCATGTTGTCGAAGGAGCGGTTTTCCAACATGAGGACCACGAGGTGGTCTATCCGGCTCAGAAGTGCGGTGTCCGATGACATCTGGCACCTCCCGCAAATCGCGCGGACTGGAGGATCGAGGCCCCGCCGCTCACGGTGACGGCCCCTACTACCACCGTAGGACCAGGCCCTCAGTACCGGCGCGGTGGCCGACCGCGACCAACCCGCCTGTGCATCCCCGGTGGCAGGGGCGCCGTGCCCGCTCACCACGACGCCCCGGTTTGCCCACGCGGCGTTGACGCTCCGCGGTTCCCGCCGCAGGCTGGGAGTGCCCCCGCAGGACTGGGGAACCGACACCGTGGGAGGGCGACATGGCGGTGTACAGCTGGGGAAGGACTGCTTGCGAGGGATGCGGGCATTCCCGGCAGGGGCATGAGTTCTACCGGGGACGCTGCGCGGTGGGGTGTCCGTGCGAGGGGTTCCGGCCGGAGGAGGAGCCGGTGAAGCCGGGGCCGGAGCCGTGCCTGCTGTGCGAGCACGCGCGGCATCTCCATCTGGACCGGGTGTGCGGGGAGTGCGGATGCGGGGAGCCGTATGAACCCCCTGTCTGGGAACGCACGTACTACTGAGGCCCTCCCCCGAGAGCGCTGGCAGGGGGCGTGTTTCGCCCCCGTGGTGCTGTGCCGGGTGGGGGGCGGGTGGTTCTGGTCACCATGCGTGGAGGACCGGCGCGTCGGTTCCCTGCTGCTGCCAGGCCTCGTTGAGTCGCGCGAGCCGATCCGTGGTGGCGATGCCGCGCAGGGACGCGATCCTGTCGTCGCTGACCTCGAATGCCACGATGCCCACGATTCGGTCGTTGACCACGGCGAGGACGGCCGGGGAGCCGTTGACCAGCGCGACGTGGAACGCGGGGGAACCGCCGGCCATCCGCCGCTTGGCCGCTGTGGGCGTGAAGCCGCCCCGCACGTAGGAGGCGATGCGCTCGCGCGTCGTGAACCGCAGCAGCCGCCTGGCCAGTCCGTAGCCGTCCGAGATCGCCGTCACGTCATCGGTGAGCAGCGCCACCAGCCGTTCGGTGCGCCCGGACGCGGCGGCGGCGAGGAACTCCTCGACGATCCGGCGTGCGGACGCGGGGTCCGCCTCGTCGCCGCCGCGGCGCTCTGCGGCGATCCGGCGTCGGGCCCGGTGGACGTGCTGTTGGCTCGCGGACTCGGTGATGCCGAGGATCCCGGCGATCTCGGCGTGCGGGTACGAGAAGGCCTCGCGCAGGACGTAGGCGGCCCGCTCGATGGGCGAGAGGCGCTCCATGAGGGTCAGGACGGCCAGGGACACCGATTCGCGCTGCTCGAAGGTCTCGGCGGGGCCGAGCATCGGGTCGCCCTCGAGGAGCGGCTCGGGCAGCCAGTCTCCGGCGGCGCGTTCATGGCGTGCCTGGGCCGAGCGGAGCCGGTCGAGGCAGAGGTTGGTGACGACCTTGGTCAGCCATGCCTGCGGCACTTCGATGCGTTCCCGGTCGGCGGCCTGCCAGCGCAGGAAGGTGTCCTGGACGGCGTCCTCGGCGTCGGCGGCCGAGCCGAGCAGACGGTACGCGAGCGAGGCCAGCCGGCCTCGGCTGGCCTCGAACCGGTCGATGGCTGCGCTGTCCATGCGCAGCAGCCTAGGCGGCGGCGACCTGCGCGCCGGCTCGGTCGGGCGTGGTGACCAGGCGGCGCTTGCGCTTGGGCAGGCCGAAGGTGGGGTGGGCGATGCTCCATCCGGCGCCCTTGAGCACACCCGACTTGAGCCACGCGGCGCTCCGGCCGCCCAGGTACCAGGACTTCGACCGTGCGTCGCCGTCCACCATCTGGAAGATCGCGTCCCGCCGCCCGAGACTGATGTGGTTGCCGTGGTACTTCAGCCCGATGGTCGGGATCCTGCTGTCCGTCAGACGCGCGATGATCGCGGCGGTCGCCTGCATGTTGGTGTACCCGGCCGAGGCACAGGACATCGGCAGCGGCCGGCCGTTCTCGCCGATCGCGTAGGCGCAGTCACCGGCGGCGTAGACGTCGGGGTGGGAGACCGAGCGCATGGTGCGGTCGACGACGATCTGGCCGGTCGCGGCGACCTCGAGGCCACTGGCGGCCGCGATGGGGTGCACGGCGAACCCGGCCGCCCACACGGTCACGTCGGCCGGGATGGACGTGCCGTCGACGGCGATCGCCCGTGTCGGCTCGACGGCTTCGATGCCGGTGTGCTCGTGGACGGTGATGCCGAGTCGGGCGAAGGCCCGGCACAGGTGGCGGCGGGCCTTCGGGGAGAGCCAGGCGCCCGGCTCGCCGCGGGCGGCGAGCGCGATCGACAGGTCCGGCCGGGACTCGGCGAACTCGGTGGCGGTCTCGATGCCGGTCAGCCCCTCACCGACGACCAGCACGGTGCCGCCCTCGCCCAGGTCGGCCAGGCGCTCGCGCAACCGCAGCGCCGAGGACCGGCCCGTCACGTCGAAGGCGTACTCGGCCACGCCGGGGACGCCGTGGTGGGCGACCGAGCTGCCGAGCGCGTAGAGGAGCGTGTCGTAGGCGAGTTCGCCGCCGCCGTCCTCGCCGGTCACGGCGACGGTCCTGCGCTCGGGGTCGACGCCGGTGACGCGCGCCAGGCGCAGCCGCACCCCGGTGCCCGCGAAGACGTCGGCGAGCCTGCGGAACGCGAGGTCCTGGCCGATCGCGAGTTGGTGGAGTCGCATCCGCTCGACGAAGTCGGGCTCGGCGTCGACGACGGTGATCTCGGTGTCGGCGGGTGAGAGCCGGCGGGCGAGGTTTCCGGCGGCGAAGGCCCCGGCGTATCCGGCGCCGAGTACGACGATGTGGTGCTTCATGGCGTTGCTCCCGTCTCGTTTGCCCCTTGGACGAGACGGCGCCCCGATTGCTGACAGGAGCCGAGCGTGACGCGGGTCACCTGACCGAACACGGGCCGCCGCGGCGCGAACCCGCCGGTGCCGCCGATGGCCTGACGGGACCTCATGGCGGGTACGGCACAGCGCGAGCACCGGCGGCGGTCAGCGGCTGCTGGGGGACGTCATCCTGCTGGCCGCCGGGGTCGCCTGGGCCGCCTGCAACGTCGTCGCCCGCCGCACGAGCTTGGGGCACTCCCCGCTGACCAGCACCTACTACCAGACCGTGGCCGGCGCACTCGGCTCCGTCCTGCCCAGCCCGTTCGAGGTCCGCGACTGGCGCATGCCCGGCGCCGCCGACATCGGCATGCTCGCCTTCCTGGCGCTCATGTGCTCCATCGCGGCGTTCGTCCTCTCGGACGCGCAAGAAACGGGGAATAGTCCCCGGTTCATGTCGATGCGACAGTACACCGGCAGGGGCGGCCGGACCACCGGGGGCCGAACCGAATGCCGGGCGCGCCCTCGCAGGTCTTCGGAGTGGTCGCCCGTCGTCGACCCGTCCGGCCCCGGTGGCGTGGTGTCCCCGGAGTGGGCAGTCCCGAATGCGTCCGGTCGGGGTTGTTTCTCCCGCAGTTCGATCACAGCGGATCGGAGGGCGTCGCCTTCAACCGCCGTGAGTGACCGCGGCACGCGTGACCGGATCGGGTCTCCCGGCTCTGCGAAGAGCTGCACTCCTCAAGAGGATTGATGCGTCACGTGGTGGATGCCGAGCCGGAAGCGGGTCGGAGCGGCCTGGCACTGTTCGAGCGACACCACCGGTGGTCACGTGTCTTCGCGCTGACCGCGAGCCTGGCGCTCGCCACGGTGGGGTTCTCCACCCAGACCGCGTACGCGGCCGGTCCGCCGTGCAACGGCGGCGCCTTCACCACCTCGCCCCCACCTGCACCTACACGGCGGTGGGCGAGGACAGTTTCACCGTTCCCACCGGAGTGACCAGCATCCACGTGGTCGTTGACGGCGCCAAGGGCGCCGACACGGACAGCGTCGGCGGCGCCGGGGCGAGAGTCACCGCGGACTTGCCGGTCACGCCCGGCAGCACCCTGTTCGTCGAGGTCGGAACGGGCGGCGGCCTCGGCGGCAGCGCCCGCGGTGGCGCGGGCGGCGGGGCGTCGGACATCCGCACCTGCTCGGCGCCCTCCGCCAGTTGTGTGCTGACCGGTGATCCTCTGACGGACCCGCGGCTGCTGGTGGCCGGCGGTGGCGGCGGTGGCGGCGGCGGCACCAACCTGCCGCTGCGGCCGGGAGCCGATGGCGGCACCGGCCCCAACCTCTGCAACCCCGGCGGCGACGCCATGGGCGTCGGCGGTGCCGGTGGCGGCACCGGGGGGACGTGCACCAGCGGCGGAATCGGCGGCGGCAGCAGCAGCGGTGGGACCCCCGGAGGCAACGGAACACCGGGCGTCGGCGGCGACGGGGGCAACTTCGGCTTCCCGTCCGGCGGCGGCGGTGGCGGCGCCGGATTCTGGGGCGGCGGCGGTGGCGGCACCGGCAACAACACCGGCTCCGGCGGTGGCGGCGGATCGAGCTTCATCACCGCCAACGCCGCCAACTTCTCCACCGTGGCCAATCCGACCGGCACGCCCGCGGTCACCATCAGCTTCACCTTCTCCCCGAGCGTCACCACCACCCCCTCGCAGACCTCCATCCCGCTCGGAAGGCCGACCACCGACGGGGGAGATTCCCCGCCACGCTTTGCGCGGCAACGCTGCGCGGGGCGTGACGGCCGGTTCCTGGTTCCGACAGATTGACGAAAATCGGGCGGTCTGACGGGCGGGTGTGTCGCTCTCCCGGAACAGGGCAGACGCCACCGGCGGGAAGGGACATCGTCATGGCGGTTTTGGTCGTGGTCGTGCTTCCGGCGCCGGTTCGGGGCGGAGCGCGGTTCCGATGATGGAGGTGTCCCGATGGGCATGATGACCGAGTCGTTCGACGTCGATGTGCTGGGCGTGCCCGATCGGCGGGTGAAGGGCGGCCTGAAGGGCTTCAAGGGGGTCATCGAGGAACGCGGCGTCGAGAGTGGCCGACGGCGCGGCCGGATCTTTCCGGGATGAGCGATGGATCACGGGCAGTCGGCCGAGAATCCGTCCACTGGGGACGATGGCGGCCGCGCACCGCGCGGGCGAAGGCGGCGTGGCCGGCGTGGATCGGGTGCTCCGCTGAGCGGGCGTCGGCTGAGAGAGCTGAGAGAGGTGTCCGGGAGGGCCTGGCGGCGCGGCCGGGAGATCGAGTTGCTGCACCGGTCACTGGCGTTCGCCGCGCTGTTCTTCCTGACCCTGGTGCCGCTGCTCATGGTGATCGCCGCGGCTTCCCCGGCCCGCGGCAACGGCATCGCGGACTGGATCACCGACGGCCTCGGACTGTCGCCGCGCGGCAGCCAGGCGGCCGGCATGCTGTTCAGCTCTCGCGGGCGGATCCTCAGCACCGCCACCGCCTTCGGCCTCGCCGCCGCCGCCGCGTTCGGGATCTCCCTCACCAGTGCGCTCCAGGCCGTCTATGAGCGGATCTGGCGGCTTCGCGCCGGTGGGTGGCACCAGATGTGGCGACAGGCGGTGGCACTGGGCGGAGTGACCGCGTACCTCGTCATCGCCGCCTGGAGCGGCGTGCCATGGCATCACACGGCCGCCCAGCCCGTCCTGCGGATCCTCGCGACGCTGATCGGCGGCCTGCTGCTGTTCTGGTGGCTCCCGCATCTCCTGCTCGGCGGCCGGGTCCCGTGGCGGGACCTGCTTCCGGGCGCGGTCTTCACCATGGCCGCACTGGTCGGTTTGCGGTTCTTCTCCCGCCTGGTCTTCGCGCCGCTGCTGATCTCCAACGCCGTCTCGTACGGGACGGTCGGGACTGTCCTGGTGGTCCAGTCCTGGCTGACCGGCGTCGGCTTCACGGTGTACGGCGGCGCGGTCGCCGGATGGGCGCTGCGCGGTGACGGAGACAGTGAGTAGCGGCGGCCCGCTCGGCGCTGCCGGCGTCATGCGGTGGGCCGAGGTGTGCTGGAGGGCTTGACATCCTCCCCCTCCTGAAGGGAGGGGGATCCTGCTCGGCCCCTCGCGGCGGCCCTGACCGTGCCTGCCGATCGCGCAGGCTCGTTGACGGGGCATGCGAACGATCACAACAGCCGCACACACCCGGCGCGCCCTGCTCACCACGGCGGCCGGGGCGGCCGCCGGTCTCGGCCTGGCCGACGCCGGGCCGGCGCGGGCGGCGCAGCGGCCCCACCGACAGGACGGGCGAGCGGGAGGGCGGGTCGCCGTGCTCGGCGGCGGGGTCGCCGGTCTGAGCGCGGCGCAGGAACTGGCCGAGCGCGGCTACCTGGTGACGGTCTACGAGCGCAACGAGGTGCTGGGCGGCAAGGCCCGCAGCACGGACGTGCCCGGCACCGCCCGGGGCGGGCGGCGACCACTGCCCGGCGAACACGGCTTCCGCTTCTTCCCCGGCTTCTACCGGAACCTGCCCGACACCCTGCGCCGGATCCCGCTGCCCACCGGGCCGGTCGGCCGCACCGTCCACGACAACCTGGTGAACGCCACCGAGGAGCTGTTCCCCCGCGTCGGCGGACGACCGGCCCTGCGGCTGCCGTTCCGTACCGTGACCGCTCCCCCGCTGCTCGGCGAGCTGCTGCCCGACGCCCTGCTCCAGACGCTGACGGGTCTGCTGGACACCGCCCTGCACCTGCCGGCCACCGAGGTGGCGTACTTCGCCAACCGGCTGCTGGTCCACTTCACCAGCTGCGAACCACGCCGCCACGAGCAGTGGGAGCGCGTCCCGTGGTGGCGGTTCATCCGGGCCGGCGAGATGTCGTACGACTACCAGCGGCTGCTCGGCATCGGCATCACCCGCAACATCGTCGCCACCAAGGCCGAGGAGGCCAGCACCCGCACCGTCGCCCGGATCCTCCAGGCGTTCGTCTACAACGTCCTGGGCCGGGGCAACGACGGCGAGCCGGACCGCGTCCTCAACGCCCCGACCAGCGAGGCCTGGATCGGCCCCTGGGAGGCCCGACTGCGCTCCCTCGGCGTCCGGTTCGAACTCGGCGCCGAGGTCCAGGAGCTGCTGTACCGGGACGGCCGGATCACCGGCGTGCGGCTGCGGGACGTGGACAGCCCCGTTCTCGCCGACCACTACGTCAGCGCGATGCCGGTCGAACACGCCCGCGCCACCTGGGGCCCCGGACTGCGCGCCGCCGACCCGCAACTCGCGCGCTGCGACCGGCTGCGGACCGACTGGATGGTCGGCGTGCAGTTCTACCTGCGCGGTCGCACCCCGATCGTGCACGGCCACGTCGACCTGGTCGACTCGCCCTGGGCCGTCACCTGCGTCGGCCAGGCCCAGTTCTGGCCCGACCGGGACTTCCGCCGGGACTACGGCGACGGGCAGGTGGCCGACTGCCTCTCGGCGATCGTCTCGCAGTGGGACGCCCCGGGGATCGTCTACGGCAAGCCCGCGCTCAAGTGCACCCGCGAGGAGGTGGTGCGCGAGACCTGGGCCCAGCTCAAGGACTCCCTCAACGGCGGCGGCCGGCGCGTCCTGGACGACGCGGACCTGCACACCTGGTTCATCGACCCGGCCGTCACCGGCCTCGGCGGCCCGGACCCGGCCAACCGCGAGCAGCTGCTCATCCACCCGGCGGGCACCTTGTACGACCGTCCGTCCGCCGCGACGGCCGTGCCCAACCTCTTCCTGGCCGGTGACTACGTCGCCACCGACATCGACCTGGCCACCATGGAGGGCGCCAACGAATCCGCCCGCCGAGCGGTCAACGCCCTGCTCGACGCCGACGGTTCGCCGGCCCCGCGCTGCACGGTGTGGCCGCTGTACCAGCCGCCGGAACTGGCCGCCCTCCAACAGCAGGACGAGGCCCGCTACCGCCGGGGCCTGCCGAACGCCCTCGACCTGGGCTGACGGCGCGGCGACGCATCGAACGCCGCTGGAAGGCGAAGGGGTTGTGGCCGCCCGGGGCGGTCGTTGGGCGGCGGGCCTGCTTCAGGCGGGCCGACTGTCGTCGCGGTAGTGGAAGCCGGTGTCCGGGCCGCCGGTGAACACCACCGCGTCCTGCCCGGGTCCGAGAGCGTCCAGCAGCACCTGGAGCGCGCCGTCGGCGTCCTCGTGGGAGCGGTGCAGCCCGGGGCCGTGGGCGAGGTGTCGGCGGTGCGCAGCGGTCGGTGGGCGAGGGCGGATTCGAACTCGCGGCTGCCGGGGCCCCGGGAGGCCGGTGGAGTCGGCCTCCCGGGGCGGGTTCTGTGCTCGGGGGGCGTGGGGGGACGTTTCGCCGTCGTCAGCTGCCCTCGGGCGCCGATCGGGGCCCGGTTCAGGCGTAGCGGTCCTCGATGAACCGTTTGAAGCGGCGCAGGTCGCCCCGTACTTGGAGGTCGAGCACGCCGAGCTTGTCGGCGGCCTTCTCGGCCAGGCCGGTGGGTTGGAAGGCCATGGTCATCCGTACCCGGGTCCGGGCCGCGCCGAGGGGTTCGAAGTCGACCGTGCCGGCGTGCTTCACGCTCTCGCCGGTGGTGCGCCAGGCGACCCGTTCCTCGGGCACCCGCTCGATGATCTCGGTCTCGAACTCCCGGGACAGTCCGGCGATCTTCGTCCGCCAGTGGGCGTGGCGGTCGTCCAGCTGTCTGACCTCCTGTACGCCCTCCATGAACTGCGGGAAGTCCTCGAAGGTCGCCCACTGGTCGTAGACGACGCGGACCGGCGCGTCCACGTCGATCGACTCCTCCACCGTGCTCATCGCCGCACCCACCTCTCCACGCCGTCCCGTCCACGGCCGCCGGGCGGAGGGTCCACGGGCGGCACCGCTTTCAATCTGGTCCCTGTGGCGAGCAGCGGCAACCGGCGCACCCTCGGGCGGACGAGCCGAGCGGCTACCCGGCGCTGTGGGAGGTGGCCGTGTCCGGGCCGGGGGTGTGCTGTCCCAGGCCCCGGCGGACCGCGATCTCCACGGGTGAATAGGCGCCGTCGGGCCGTTCCAGTTCGTACGGCGTGGCGGGCATCAGCGGCGGCTGGGCCATGAAGCGCGGCCGGGTCCCGTGGTGCGGTTGCGCCGCGTGCACCAGGAACGGGTGGCACAGGAAGACGTCGCCCGGGGATCCGGTGGCGAGGGCGATGGGCCGGTGGTCGGAGGCCGCCACCAGGTCGGGTGCGAGCGTCAGCCCGCTCGCGCCGTCCTCCCCGTGCTTCTCCAGCACCTTCGGCACGTCGAGGTGTGAACCGACCCGGATCCGGGTCGGGGCGTCCTCCTCGCCGACCTCGCTGAACAGGAACAGCATCAGAAGCCCGGTGCACTGCGATCAGACCCGGTAGCGCGGCTCCCAGCGTCCGGCACCGACGAGCAGGTCGTACGCGCGGTGCAGGGACGGGGAGTTGGGTGCGGCGGCGAACGGTCCCTGCGCCATGCCGGCGACCCGGTGCACGGGCTGCGTCCACGTCGACGGGTCGTGCGGATCGCAGCCCGTCTCCCGCCACAGCAGCCGGGCGCAGTCCGCGGCCACGCGCGGCGCGAAGGCGCCTTCCAGCTTCACGAAGCCGTCGCGGAGGAACCGGGATACCAGGGTCGTGTCGTCCATGCCGCCATCGTGCGGCGGCGCCGGTCCCGGTCACCCGACGTTCTCCGCACCGCTTCTGTCGGGTGATCGCCGGACCGTTCCCGCCGCCGCCTGGACGCGGCCTCCGATCGCGGTGCCAGGAGATCACCTTTGATCTCCCAGGATGCCCCGGCCTTCAGGCCGGGGAGATGGGGGTCCCCCCGCCCGGAGGGTGGGGGAGGGGCTTTGGTTCGGAGTCGCGAAGCGGCGGAGTGACCTTCGCAGGTTCTGACGTGAGCCGTTGTCAGTGCCTGTCGGTAGGTTGATCTGGTGCACCTTCGGTACTCCTGTCGCATCTACCCGACGGCAGGTCAGCGCACCGCGCTCGCCCGGACGTTCGGGTGCGCGCGGGGGGTGTACAACGACGCGTTGTCGGCACGGAAGGAAGCCCGGAAGGCCGGTCAGTCGTACCCGAAGTCCACGGACTTGCAGAAGATTGTGATCACTGCGGCGAAGAAGACCCCGGAGCGCGCGTGGCTGGCCGCGGTCGGGGTGGACCCGCTGATCCAGTCCCTTCGGGACCTGGACACGGCCTACCGCAACTTCTTCGACGCGGTGTCCGGCAAGCGGCAGGGGCGGCCGGTCGGGCTGCCACGGTTCAAGTCGAAACGCGACACTCGGCAGAGCCTGCGGTTCACCCGCAACGGGTTCCGTATCCGGTCCAACGGGAAGCTGAACCTGGCGAAGATCGGCGATGTGCGGGTGAAGTGGTCGCGAGCGCTGCCCGCCGATCCGTCGTCCGTGACGATCGCGCTGTGACCTCAATGCTGCTCGCAACATCCTGGCCGCCGGGCAGGCGGACAGGCTAAACGCCCCTGGAGGGCCGGTCAGTCCTGGTGCGGCGATCCCGCCCCAGACACGGCCCGTTGAACGGGGAACCCGCCTCGGCGACCTGCCACGCACGGGTGTCCGTGCCGCAGGCGCGGGAGGAATCCCCGTCCCTTGAGGGCGGGGAGGATGTCAATGACACTGTTTCAAGGCCAGGCGGTACACGGTGTTGATCCTGCCGTCCGTCGAATCCATCTCCATGAGGCTGGTGGCGTTCGGGCTCGAGGTGCCGCGCTCGACCTGCAGTTGGGTGTCGATGTCGAGGCTGCGTTCCTCCCCGCAGGGGGCGAAGACCAGGGCTGCGACGTCCACAGTGTCACTCGTCTGCCAGTCGTTGTTGAACCCGCCCTTGAAGTGATGGGTCGAGTTGGTGGTGCGGGGGTCGCCCTGGAAGTGGTAACTGGCCCGCTGGGTCCCGGACGCGCCCGGTGCCAGCGACGCGAAGCCGTTGTAGCCGGCGGACACGATCGCGTAGGTGAAGCCACCGGGGACGTGCACGCTCAGGTTGAGCTGGCAGTCCTTCTGGAAGTCGGTCGGCGACGCCCCGGGCCCCACCCGGGCTAGGTAGTTGCTGTAGGTGACGGTGAAGGCGGTGTTGTCAGGGGACACGGCCACGGAGGCCGTCCCCGTAGGGCAGCCGGAGCCGGTGGCCGCCACGCTGTCGATGACGATCCGGTCCGGCGGCGGGGGCGGGCTGCCGCCGAAGGCCGACGAGCCGAACAATGACGTCGCGACACCGGTCGCGGCCAGCGCGCGGAGCAGCATGGGCTTCCCTTCGATCGTCCACGGATCCGGGGCGGGCGTCGCTTTCCGAGCCCGATCCCCGGATTTCACGTGGGCATCGCATCACACCGCCGCGTTTCCGCGCACACAACGTGACGATCCAGTCACTCGAACAGCCTTCAGGGTGGAGAGCTCCCCTGGGCCGGGTGGGGAGTCAGCGGGGAGCCCTTGCCCACGGCCCGTTCAGCGGCACAGCCGTGCGACGAGCTCCAGCTCGTGCGCCAGCAGTCCCGGGTCACGCGGGCCGGCGTGCGGGGCGCTCAGCGACCGCACGCGGAAGCGGTTGTGCGGTGTGGCGTCGTCCGCCTCACGGATCATCAGGTCCTGGAGCGGCAGCGGGATGATGCGGTCCTGCGTGTAGCGCACGAACGTACGCGGCACCCGGCCCCACTTCTCCGGCAGACCGCGGGCGTCCTCGCTCGCGCCGACCGCCGCCGACTCGTCCGGTTCCAGGATGTTCATCAGCGCCCGGACCTCGGCGTCCGGCCGGTCGGCGGCGATCGCCTCCTTGACGATCGCGAAGAACGCGGGGTCGCCCGAGCGCCAGTTGACCCGGCTGACGCCCAGCTCCGGCGGCGTCCGGACCCCGGGGATCTTGAAACTGGAGCTGGTGGCCGCCTCGGGGGTCATCATCAGCCGCAGCGCCGAGGGGTGCCCGGTCGGGCAGAACGCGGAGGTGTACACCAGGTGCGCGACCAGCTCGGGCACCCGGTTGGCGACCGCGTTGAGGGTCGCACCGCCGAGGCTCTCCCCGACCAGCACCACCGGGCCGTTGCGGCGCGCCCGCCGCACCACGTCGATGACGTGCGCGGCGAAGTCGCCCAGCGTCACCTTGGCCAACGGGGACGGCTCGGTGCGCAGCCGCTCGAGGTCCTGCGGGCACTGGTAGGACGCGGGGAGGTACGCGCCGAGCCCGTGCCCGG
This sequence comes from Kitasatospora sp. NPDC001683, assembly GCF_053596495.1. Classification (NCBI taxonomy): domain Bacteria; kingdom Bacillati; phylum Actinomycetota; class Actinomycetes; order Kitasatosporales; family Streptomycetaceae; genus Kitasatospora; species Kitasatospora sp. NPDC001683. The sequence goes on along the minus strand of NZ_JBSFGK010000009.1, from coordinate 122,950 downwards.
GCAGGTCGACCGCGATCGCGCGGTGTCCGCGCAGACCCAGCTCGCGCACCAAGGGCTGCCAGTAGAAGGAGTTGCTCCCCGAGCCGTGGACGAGGACGAAGGTGGGCGCGCCGCGCCCGGGCCCGTCCGCGTGCGCGGTGGAGGCGGCCGCGCCCAGCGCGGTGACCGCCCCCGCCCCGGCCACGGCCGCCTTCAGCGCGCTGCGCCGCGACGTCCCGCCGGCCTTCGCGTTGCCGCTGTTGGACCTGTGCTGTTCCTTGGCCATGGACGGCCTCCTCCTTGGGTGTTGAGTGCGGCTTTTCGTCCCTGAACGGTGTCAGGCGCCGCCTTCATGCCACCGGCAGACGACTGTCAGAGGACCGACACCGCAGGTCACCAGGGATTCGCCGGGCGGGCTCGGATCCTGCATGGCGGCGGGCCGACCGGTGGGCGCTCTCTTATCCTTCCGGCATGACGAGCCCTCAGCACGATCCCGAAGGGGACGCCGCCATGGCCCGCAGCGCCATCGACGCGTACCTCACCAACCGCGCGCGGTACTGGGAGCGGGCCGCTCAACAGACGAGGGCGGCCGATGCCCTGGCCGTGTACCGGGCCGCGCGCAACCGGCTCGCCCGGTGGAAGAACGAGGGCGTCGTCGACGACTGGATCGCGAGCGCCGTCGTCGAGGCCGCCGAGCAGGACGCCGCCCGGATCGGTCGCGAGGCCGCCGCCGCGAGGACCGGTCCGGCCCTGCACGCGACGGCCGTCCGCCACACGGAGGCGATCCGGCGCTGGCTCGGCACCCACGGCCACGGGCTCGGCGACGACCTGTCAGAGGAGGCTTAGCCGCACTTGTCCGGGTGACGGCGGCCGTGTCCGGGGCGTGCCCCGTCCTGCCTGTGGCCGGCAGGCCCGGCGTCAGTAGGCCTCGAACGACCAGAAGACACCCACCTCGTCGTCGGTCACCGCGATCAGGCCCAGGTCGCGTCCGAGGTCCAGACCGTTGAGGTACGCGGAGGTGAGGAAGCCGTGGGAGCGGGTGCCCTGGAGCCCCGCCGCGAGGAAGTCCGTGGCCGGGTCCGAGGCGGCGGCCGTCGCGTTGGTCCAGTAGGAAGCGGTGGGGCCGTACCGGCCGAGCAGGGTCCGGGCGTCCGCCAGCAGGACGTCCTGGTCCGGTCGGGAGCGGACGGGGGAGGGTTCCGACGACCACTGCTCGGCCATGACCGCAAGCGCGGTGACCGCTGCCCGAGCGTCCAGGCGGTGCAGACGCTCGGGGAACTCCGACGCGGCCGGGGGGCCGAAGGGATACGCCGGCACCGTGCGGCGCGCGGTGTTGGCACGGTCCTCGTCCAGCCGGACCCAGCCACGCGGGTCCGCGACCTCGCGGTGCAGCACGGCGAGGACGTCGTGCGCCCAGTCCTCGTGGCGGCGAGGACCGGTGGCCGCGAACGCGTAGACGTCCTCGAACAGCCGTAGGGCCGCCGCGTTCCAGGGACAGCGACGGCTGCGGAACTCCGCGAGCAGGCCGCCGACCTCGCGGACGAAGACGTCCCTCGGCTCGCGGGGGACGGCCCGCAGCCGATCGAGGGCCCAGCGAACGAGTTCGCCCGCGCCGTCGGGGGCGAGGCCGGCCGGTACCTCCGTGGACGGGAGGTCCGTTGCGCGCCAGAGCGCCTCGAGGTGGGAATCGAGCAGGTCCAAGGCAAGCCGGTCGACGGGCAGGGGCGGCGGGATCACGGTCAGTCTCCCTGGGACCAGGCGGCGATCGGCAGGGACAGGTAGATGCCGAAGTCGACGAGCCCGGTCGCGGCGCTGATGTTCGCGTGGAGCGCGTCCACGCGCTCCTGCCGGTCGGCCGCCCTGCTCGCGAACCACTTCGACTTGATCTCGATCACCACCGTCAGGCCGCTGCGGTCCAGTGGGCCCAGCGGCCGGAAGCGGAGCTCGACGTCCCCGGGCTGCAACTCGCCGTCGTACGGCTCCTCCGGGCACTCCACGGCCAGGGACACCAGGTGCGGCAGCACCGAGGCCAGTTCGCGCAGATCGGACTCGGGCACGGTGGGCGCATGGGTCACGTCGACGAGCGGCATACCGACACCCTAGACGGAGCGGCGAGCGGTCGCGGTGCTCAGGGGGCGGTGAACAGCCTGGCGAAGGCCGGGGCCAGCCATGGGCGGCGGCCCCAGGCGAGGACCTTGCCCCGCAGGAGGGCGTCGGTGGCGCTGTGGCGGCCGAGCGCGATGAGGAAGAACGCGACCGGCTCGGTGAGGATCGTGCAGTCCGGGCGGCGTGGTGGCTTCCGGCTGACGACGGCGGTGCCGTCGGTGAAGGTCACGGCGAAGTCTTCCAGGGCGCGCACCCGCAGGTGGTAGCAGGCGCTGTGGCCGGCCGCGGTGCGGGCGTCGACCACTCGGGGCATGGCCGTGCGCAGGAACGGCATGGTCAGCCCGACGCGCCGCCGGTCGAGCGGGTGCGGGCGGTGGAGGGCGAGGGCGATGTCGTAGAGGTGGGCCAGCATGTGGGTCAGCAGGTAGGCGCCAAGGGTGTCCAGGTCCATCTCGCCGAGCGGGGTCGCCACCGGATCGGTGCCGGTCCGCGGGGCGGCTGCCGCCGTGAACTGCCGTGCCTGCCGGGCGATCTGCGCGGCGAGGACGGCCGGGTCCCGTTCGGGCCGCTCGGCCAGTGCGGCGGCGTTGGCCGCGGCCAGCGAGCCCGGAGTGCCGTCCCCGTACGGGCGTTCCTCGCCGGCGGCCAGTGCGGCCATCAGCTCGTTGGCCATCGCCAGGTGGGCGGCGGCCTCGGCGACCGTCCACTCGGATCCGGGTATCGAGGTGTCGCCGCGGCAGCCGGCGAGCAGGGCGACGGCTTCGTCGCCGACCGCGGTCACCGTCTCGAAGAGCGCGGTGCGTGCGGCGCCGGGCCGGTGCGGGGGGAACGGGGCGTTCATCTGATACCTCCGTGGATACCGCCGGCTTCAGCCGGGGGTGGGGGTCCCCCCGCTTGTGGGGGAGGAAACGGTCCTCCTGCGGAGCGGGACAGGTGACGACGATTCGCCGTCCAGGCGGACCGTCGCCCATAGCCAACCGTAGCCACCTCGGCACGGGCGGTAGCATCTCTGATGCCCGATCGGCGAGGTCTGTGGAGCTGGTGTAAGACCGATGGGCGGCACACCGTCCCTCCGCCGGCAACCCCAGGTCGGCAACCGGCCGTGAAGCAGAAAGCCCGACCCGCGAGGGTTGGAATCCTCCGGCTCCAGCCGGAGGAGGATGTCAAGTGCCGCTGTCCATAGTCGCGGCAGCGCCCCCGCCCGCTCGGTGGGCGGGGGCCGTCGTGCGGGCGTCAGTGGGCGATGATCTGGAGGTTGGCGCTCTGTCCGGCGGTGCCGCCGACGTAGAAGGTGTGGCCGTCGGGGCCCAGGGCCAGGCCGGTGAGGTCGGTCTCGTCGAGGTCGCCGGCGCTCTCCGCGGGGACGGGGGCGCCGGTGGCGGTGTCGAGGGCGAGCACCGAGGCGGTGCCGGCACCGTAGTTGCTGTCGGTGAGGTAGAGCCGGCTGCCGTCGGCGCTGACCTGCGGGTGCTCCAGCTGGTCACCGCTGCCCGCGGGTTGGAAGGTGGTGGTCACGGTGTCGGTGGCCGGGTCGATGAGGGTGCTCGCGCCGGTGCCGAGTTCGGCGAGGCCGAACAGGCGCTTGCCGTCGGGAGTGAACGCCAGGTTGTAGTCCAGGTTGGTGGCGGTGCCCCGGACGGTGCCGGCCACGGTGGGCGTGGTGGCGGCCGTGGTCACGTGCACCACGCCCTGGCTGGTGCCGACGTACACGTCGCCGGTGCCCGGTCGGGCCGCGGGGGCGCCGACGTAGGGGGCCGGGATCTGGACCGAGGTGGTGAAGGCCTGCTGCGCGGTGGCGAAGGCCAAAATCCGGCTCTGGCCGTTCTGCCGGTAGGCGGTCGCCCCGTTCTGGGAGACGTACAGGGTGGATCCGTCCGGGCTGAAGGCCAGTCCGGAGGTCGAGCCCGGGGTCCAGCCGGCCGGGCGGGGCTGGTCGGGCAGAGCAAGGGTGGCGAGCAGGGTCAGGGTGGTGGTGTCCACCACGCTGAGGCGCTGGCCGTCGAGCACGTACAGGCGCGAGCCGTCCGCGCTGAGCGCCGGGTGGGCGCTCCACTGGAGGGCGCCGAGGGCCAACCGCCCGGTGACGGCGCCGGACTGGGTGTCCACCGTCTTCACCGTGGAGGTGTTGTCGGCCTCGGTCACGGCGACGTAGGCCGTGGCGCCGTCGGGGCTGACCACCGGTGCGGCGTTGCGGGCGCCGACGGTGATGGTCGCCTCGGTGCCGGACGGCGGGGTGTCGGCTGCGGCGGCCGTGGCGGCTGCGCCGGTCAGGGCGAGCAGGGCCGCGGCGGCCGCGGTGAGCGTCGCGGCGGTGCGGCGGGTGGTCGTGCGGGACATCGGTTTCCCCCTCTCGCGCCGCGAGCTGCGGCGCCGGGGGCAGGCTAGCCCATGCGGGCGAAGATCTGATCGACATACGGACGGCCGTACGGTCGGCGGTGGCGGCCTGGAGAACGCCGAGCGCGCCGAGGACGTCGGCGCGCTGGGTGGTGGTCGAGCCGTTCGGGGTCGGCGGCGCCGCGGACGAACGCGGTCCCGGCCGGGGCGGGGCCGCAGGAGCGGCACCGGTCCCGCCGTGGTCCGCTCCCCCGGGGCGGGACCATGACGGGACCGGTGGCGTCTGTCAGTACGAGGCGCTGGTGGCGCAGCGGCCGGTGTCCCCGTTGCACACGACGACGTACGAGGTGATGCCGGAGTCCAGCAGGTTCTCGGTCCAGGCCGTGTCACCGGGGATGTTGGTCCAGTTGCTCGAGCTCCCGCCGTTCGACTGGTGGAGGACCACCCCGCATGCGGCACCGCCGGTGGAGGTCGCGTAGCCCTGCACGTGGTCGTGCCCGTCGTAGAACCTGTCCACCATGCCCCCGGCGCAGCCGGGGACGTTGGCCCCGAAGGTGGTGTCGGCCGACGCCAGCCCGGTGCTGAGGCCCAGACCGACGGTGGCGACGGCGACGACGGCGCCGAGGCGGACGGCGGTGCGCTTCCTGATCATCAGTTGTCTCCTGGTGTTCGGTGGCTGATCGCCTCGACCACCGCGCCTGCGGGCCCCGCGGTCAGGCCCGTTTCCCGGGCGGGTTCGCGGACCCGCCCGCAGGCTCCGGAGGTCGAGATCACTTCTCGAGGGCCGGGGGCGTCGTGACCAGCGGAAGCCCGTTCCCCCCTCGATCGTTCGCACAACAGAGTGCCCGTGCGCCGGCGCGTTGGAGAACGACGTTCGCCTGACGTTGGCCTGACACTTCAGCCGGTGACGGTTTCGGGGTGGCGGTGGAGGGCGTCCAGGAGGGCGCTCTGGCGGGCGGTCAGTTTGCCGTCGGTGCGGGCCTTGGCCTGTTTGCGCAGCCAGGCGCCGGGGCGGAAGGTCGGGTCGTCCGCGAGGCCGGTGCGGTTGGCGGGGCCGGTGAGGGTGCCGCCGGCGGCGAGGTAGGCGAGCAGGCGTCGGTAGGAGCGGTTCCAGTCCGGTTCCAGGCGCCACAGTTCGTCCAGGGCGTCGAGTTTGGCGACCTGGTCGGGGTTGAGGTTGTCGGCCTTGCGCTGGCGGCGCATCCAGGCGCCCACCGCGTAGTCGTCGAGTTTCGTGGTCGCCGGGATGGCGAGGTGGCCGTGGCGGTGGTGGAAGGCGGCGGCGTAGGCGGCCCCGCGTTCCCAGGCGTTGGCGTTCTTGGACCAGATCATGCCGAGCGCGTCCAGTTCGCTGACGCGGGCGGGGTCGAGGAGGCCTTGGCCGTGCAGGTGGCGCTGACGGGTGAGCCAGGTGATCAGCTCGATGTGGCCGATGCGGTCGGTGGGGTCGAGGTGGCCGTGCTGGAGGTGGAAGAGCGCCGCGACGGCGTGCATGCGCTGCCACTCGACGGCGCGCGGGTTGAAGGCGCGCAGTTTGACGGTCTGGAGGATCCGCGCGGCGTGCCGGCGGGCGTCGATCCGCAGCCACTCGCTCGGCGACTCCGCCGGCGCGGATTGCCGCTCGGCCTCGGAGGCCTCGGCCGTGGCGGTGTGCCGGGTGCCCTGGGAGCGGTGGGCGCGCAGTTCGGTGATCCGGCCGACCACCCGGGCGTCGTGCGCGGCCAGGGCGCGCAGGACCCGCCAGATGGTGCGGAAGGAGGACGCCTCGATCTCGGCGTCGGCTTGGGCCTTCAGGGCCTGGCCGGCGTCGTGGACCTCGGACGGGTCGGCGGTGGCGGTGTCGTCGCCGGCGGCGGGGGCGGGCAGGTGGACGGGGATGATGATCCAGGAGACCTTGGCCTGCCGGTAGGACTGGCGCAGCGCGCGGCCGACGGCCTGGACGATGTCGATGACCGAGGACTTCGGGTCCGCGAAGCAGATGCCGTCCACGGCGGCGACGTCGATGCCCTCGGACAGCAGGCGGGCGTTGGCGAGGATGCCGCACTCCTCGCCGTCCTCGCCGGTGTGGGCCTTGAACTCGGCGAACGCGGCCCGGCGCTCGCGCAGGCGGTCGGTGCCGGCCACCGCCTTCGCCCAGATCCGCTCCGGGCGCTCCGCGTCGGGCAGCAGTTCGGAGGCGTCCGGCAGGTCGGCGGCGAACGCGCGGGCACCCGCGATCCGCGAGTGGAAGGTGATCACGCGGCGCAGGCCGAGGTCGGCGACGGCGCGCAGCACCGCGATCTGCAGGGCCAGGCGCAGCAGGTCCTCGTTGCTGCGCTGGGTGCGCAGGTCGGCGACGGCGGGGAGGTTGAGGAGCTCGCGCAGGTCTTCGTCGGTGACGACGGGGACGAGGACGCGGTAGTCGGCGAGGTAGCCGTGTTCGATGCCCTGGCCGAGGGTCCAGGTGAACACGGTCTTGCCGTAGATGCGTTCGTCGTCCATGGAGCAGATGACGGTGCCTTCGGCGACGTCGACGACCTCGTGCGGGACGTGGTTCTCGTCGACGATGCGCGGGGTGGCGGTGAGGTACAGGCGCCGCGTGGCGGGGACCTGGTCGTCGGTGTGGACGGCGGCCCAGGGCTTGCCGTCGGAGCCGGCGGTGCGGTGGGCCTCGTCGATGACGACCAGGTCCCACGTGGGCAGGCCGTGCAGCGAGTGGGCGTGGACGATGCGCTCCAGCGAGGCGTAGGTGGCGTACACGGTGACCGGCTCGCCGGGCTTCTGCGCCTGGACGAGGTCGGCGATCCGGGCGGCCTGGGTGGTCACCTGGGCGTGGATCCGGCCGCCGGCCTCCGCGCTCTCCAGGGCCTCCTCGCGTGAGCAGGCCGCGATGGCCAGTCCCCGGCGGCCGCCCTTGGTGGACCAGGACTGCGCGGTCTGCTCCAGCAGTTCGATCGTCGGCACCAGCACCAGCACCCGGCCCTTGGCCGCCAGGCGGCGGGCGCAGCCGGCGGCGATCAGGGTCTTGCCGGAGCCGGTGGCCGCGACGACGGTCGCCCGGCCGCCGTTCTTGACCTCGCGCACCGCGGCCGCGACGGCGTCCTTCTGGAACGGGTGCAGCGGCAGCGGATTGACGTCGCTTCCGGACACCTGCGCCGGGGGGACGGGCGTCGCGGCGGTGGTGGTCATGGTCACCACAGCGTTGTCTCTCTTTCTGCTGCTGCTTGGGGCGCCGGTTGGTGGGCGCGCTTCACTACGAACTGAGGCAGGAGCCTTTCTCGATCGGTGAGACAGGCTCCTGCCGCGCCTTGCCGCAGGCCGACGCCCGGCCGAGGAGCTGGAGGGGTCTGGGCGACCCTGATGGCGGGAGATCGTACCGGGGAGAGCCGGCTCGTGGACGTCAGTAGGCCGGGGCGGCGGCCATGGCCTTCACGGTCGAGCCGTCCTGGCTCTTGCGGACCTGCATCTGGGTGGGGATGCGCCGTCGCAGGTCCGCGACGTGGCTGACGACCCCGACGGTGCGGCTGTAGGAGCGCAGTTCGTCGAGTACTTCGAGGACCTCCTCCAGGGTCTCGTCGTCGAGGCTGCCGAAGCCCTCGTCGATGAACAGGGTGTCGAGCTGGCTGCCGCCGGCTTCCTGGGCGACCACGTCGGCGAGGCCGAGGGCCAGCGCCAGGGAGGCGAAGAAGGACTCGCCGCCGGAGAGGGTGGTGGTGTCGCGGGTCTGGCCGGTCCACTGGTCGAGGATCTCCAGGCCGAGGCCGGAGCGGCCGCGCCCGCTCGTGCGCGCGTCGGTGTGGGACAGCACGTAGCGGCCGGAGGACATGCGTTCCAGGCGGGTGTTGGCCGCCTTCGCCACCTCTTCCAGCCGGGCCGCCAGTACGTAGGCCTCCAGGTGCATGCGGTACTGGTTGTCGCCCGAAGTCCCCGCGGCGAGGTCTGCCAGATGCTTGGCCACGTGGTGCTCTTCCAGGAGGGGTGCCAGTCGCCCGATGCCCTGTGTGAGGTCGTCGATGTGGCCGAGCAGCGTCTCGCAGCGGTCGCGGCTGGTGCTCTCGGCGATGGCCGCTGCTTCCGACCGGTCGGCGGCGGCGGCGAGAGCCGCCTCGGCAGCCTGCTCGTCGGCCGGTTCTGCGGCGGCGGCCTCGGCGAGATCCGGGTCCTGGAGTGTCGCCGTGTGCGTGGCCTGGGCTGTCCGCCAGGCGTCCATTTCGCCTTCCTTCGCTGCCAGTTCGGCACCGGGGATCAGGGCGTGGCGGGCTTCCTCGGGTGTGGCGAAGCCTGCGGCCACGATCTCGGTCGCGACTGCCCTGGCCGCGCGGTCCAGATTCCCCGCGGCCACTGCCACCTGCTGGATCGCCGCCCGTGCCCGGGCGAGCGCTTCCGCTTCGGCGGTGAGTTCGGCGCTGCGAGCGGCGATCGTCGGGGATCCGGCCAGGGCGTCGGCGAGACGCAGGGTAAGGATCTCCTGTTCGGCGCTCTGGGTCTCCTGGCGGCCGAGGTAGTCGCCGATGCGTCGGCCCAGGCTGGCGAGTTCGGATGTCCGGGTTGCGCGCGTCTCGTCGAAGGCGCGCAGTTCCTCGTTCGCGGGCACGGCATCCGCGGCGGCGACCAGGAGGTCCTTGTGGGCCTGCTGGGCGGCACGGTGACGCTGCTGCAGGTCGGCGGTCGCCTGCCCGTCGGCCAGTTCCTGGGCTGAAGCCGCCTCGGCCGTGAGCCGGACAAGGTCCTGTTCGGCGTCCTTGCAGGCCTGGTCGGCCTGCTGGTAGGCCTCCTCCGCGCGGGCCTCGTCCTCCCTGCTCGGGTGGCCGGCGGCGGTGGTCGCCGGCCGGGGATGGACCGGCGAGCCGCAGACCAGGCAGGGTTCCTGGGGACTCAGCCGGGCGGCGAGTTCACCGGCCATGCCGTCGATGCGCCGGTCGCGGATCCCGCGCGCGTGCGCCGCGCTGTGGATGACGGCTTTCTTGAGCTCGTCGACGTCGGACTGGGCCTTGGCGACGTTGGCGGCCAGTTCGTCGCGTCGGCGGGCTGCGGCGAGTTGCTGTTCGAGGGTCGGCAAGGCGGCGGCGAGCCTGTCGGCCTGGATCTGTGCCAGGTGGGCTCTGTCGATCCGCGCGGTGTGCTCGGCGCGTCGGGTATCCGCCTGGTCCAGCCAGTCGGCGATCTCGTCGTGGTCGCTCTGGGCCTGGTCCAGCTCGGCCTTGAGCTTGGCGAGGGAGGCTGCCAGTTCTTCGGAGCGCTGTTCGTCGTGGCGTAGGGCGTCGAGGCGGCCGAGGTCGTTCTTCAGCCGGTCCTCGGTGGCGGTCAGCTCCTCGTCGGTGTCGTTGCGCTGCGTGTCGGCCAGTCGTGTCCTGGCCTGGGCCTCGGCGTGTCGGGCCTCCTGGTGGTCGTGGTCCGCGTCATCGAGGGCCTGGATAAGGGGCCGGACCTGCTCAGCTCGGCGACCGCGTTCCAGGGTCGCCTGAAGGTCCTCGAAGGCCGGGGCCTGCGCCCGCAGCGCCGTGAGGGCTGAGGCGGCGGTGCGGTGGCGCAGCTGGCGCTCCGCCAGGATGCGGACCTGTGCGGCTCGGCTTTCTCGGATGCTGTGGTGCGCTCGGGCGTCCCGCAGCGCGGCGGCGGCCGCCTGGTGGGCCTCGGCGGCTCTGCCGTGGACGGCCTGCGCCCAGGCGAGTGCCGTGGGGTGGGTGGTGTCGATGCTGTCCTGGGTGGGGGCTGGTTCCTCGACCGAGTCGGTGATCGGGGTGCCGGCGGTGTCCTGGATGCGGTCGATGTCGCGCAGGACAATCCTGCGGGCGTCGTCGCAGCGCTGGCCGCTCTCCTTGGCGTGGTCGGTGAGCCAGCGGGCGATGTCGCGGAAGCGGTGGGTGCCGAAGAGGCGCCCCAGGACGGTGGCGCGGTCCTCGGCCTTGGCCCGCAGGAATCTCGCGAAGTCGCCCTGCGGCAGCAGGACGACTTGGCAGAACTGCTCGCGGTTCATGCCCAGCAGGGCTTCGATCTCGCGGGCGATCTCCTGGTGGGCGGCGGAGACGGGTTTCCAGAGGGCCCGGCCGAGGCTGTCGTCACCGTGCCGTTCCTCCAGGCTGGCCTTGGCCTGCGACCGCGTGGTGCCGTTTCCGTCGCGCCGGGCCCGTTCCTGCTGGGGGGGTGCGCACGATCCTCAGGCGGCGCCCCGCCATGCTGAACTCCAGCTCGACCTGGGTGAGCGTGGCGGGGTCGGCGTGGTGGCTGCGCAGCGCCGTCTGGTGCCGCTCCCCCGGTACGTTGCCGTAGAGGGCGTAGCAGACGGCGTCGAAGATGGTGGACTTCCCCGCGCCGGTGGTGCCGTGCAGGAGGAACAGCCCTCCTTGGGAGAGCGTGTCGAAGTCGATGCTCTGCCGGGTGCGGAAGGGGCCGAAGGCCTGCAGGGCGAGGGTGTGCAGGCGCATCAGCTGATTTCCTTCACGATGTCGTTGCGGCGCGTGGCCTCGACTGCTCGGCGCAGGAGGTCGTGTTCGGCGGGGGTGGGGGCGTGACCGGCTCGGACGTGGTCGACGAACCCGGCGGTGATCTCAAGTTCGGTGCGGTGGCGGGTGCGTTCGGTGTAGGTGGCGCTGCCCCGGGGGCCGTTGTCCTCGGGGGCGAAGGTGAGCTGGACGGTGCGGGGGAAGCGGGTGCGCAGGCGGTCCATGGCGTTGATGGGGCGCTGCGGGTCGGTGAGGATGACGTGCAGCCACGCGTCGCGCAGGTGTTCGTGCTGGTGGTCCTTGAGCAGGACGTCAAGGTGCCCGGTGAGGGTGTCCAGGGCCCGGGGGCGGGGGCAGGGGACGGCTTCGGCGGTGAGGTTGGCGCCGGCGTCGAGGTCGACGAGCCAGGTGGTCTTGGCGTAGCCGGCTTCGGAGAATGAATAGGCGAGGGGGGAACCGCTGTAGCGGATGCGGTCGGTGACTTTCTGCGGGCGGTGGAGGTGGCCGAGGGCGACGTAGTCGATGCCCTCGAAGACGGCGGCGGGGACGGTGGGGATGCCGCCGGCGGTGATGTCGCGTTCGCTGTCGCTGGTGTGGCCTCCGGTGACGAAGGCGTGGGCGAGGACGACGGAGCGGGTGCCTGCGGGGCGGGTGGCGAGGTCGGCGCGGACGCGGTCCATGGCGGCGCCGAGGACGGCCTCGTGGGTGGGTTTGTCGGCTGCCATGTTCTCGCGGGTCAGGAACGGTTCGAGGTAGGGCAGGCCGTAGAACGCGACGGGTCCGTGCGCGTCGTGCAGCACTGCGGGTGTGTGGCAGGTGGCGGGGTCGGTGCGCAGGTGGATGCCGGCTCGTTCGATCAGGCGGGACGTGACGCCAAGACGCTGGGGTGAGTCGTGGTTGCCGCTGATCATGATGACGGGGACCTGGAGGTCGGCCAGGCTGTTGAGTGCGTGGTCGAAGAGGGCGACGGCGTCCAGGGAGGGGATGGCCCGGTCGTAGATGTCGCCGGCGACGAGGACGGCGTTCACCTCCCGTTCCCGGACGACGGTCAGCAGGTGGTCGAGGAAGGCGCGCTGGGCGTCGATGAGGGATTCTCGGTAGAAAGTGCGTCCGAGGTGCCAGTCCGAGGTGTGGAGCAATCGCATGGTCGCTGACCGTAACCCTTCGGGTGTGGTGTGCGGGCCGACTTCGGTGTTTTGGTCGGCAACGGGGATCTGTGGGAATCACTGGAGGCCCGGGGTACTGCACCGCCACCGGCAGGTGAGTGAGCGGCGGGCGCGAGGCAGGAGATTGTCAGTGCGGCGGGAAAGAATAAAGCCAGAGAGGGGGAGAGATGACTTCCGAGCAAGGCCCTTTGCGTAGCGGTTTCCCTGCTCCGAACGGGTGCCGGTGGTGCGGCATCGACGAGCGGGTCCACGCACGGCAGTGGGTGGAGGAGGCGGGCTGGCACGCCTGGGCCTCCCCCACCAGCGAACAGCGCAAGGCCCGGATGAAGGCACGACGTGCCGCCCAGCTCCAGCAGGACGCACCGTCCGGAAATGATCAGCCCGCACTCGCGCGCAAAGCCGCGAATACCTCCCGAAGCTGCAGCGGCACGTCGGAGGCGGAACCCAGGGATGTGGCCAGCTCGTAGACCATTTCGGGTTTACCGTCAGGACTCGTGCTTCCCTGATCCTTAATCATGTCCAGAATGTCCTTGCTAAATTTCCGGCCACCGCGGTGAGCCTTGAAGTGCGCGGCCTCCCAGGGCTGCTCGCTCTCACGGCGCGGCCACTTGCGGTTGGCCACTCGGGCCCACTGCTCGTCCTCGAAGAGCTCCTCGAGTTCGTTGAAGTTCTCAGCCTCGCCGACGAAGGACACCTGCGTCGCGGGATCGAGGCCGAAATGGCGCAGCCGGTCGTCCCTGAAGAACTTGGCGACGTTGCGGCTGTCGGCATCGACCAGCAGCATCACGGTGCGGCGCTGGGCAGCGAGGTAGCGGGCGAGGTGGAGGGCGCCTTCGTTGTTGTTGCAGGCCCACAGGGCGATGCCCGCCGCTTGCAGGGACAGCCCCTGCGAGAGGCGGAAGAGCACCGGAATCGCCTGCTGTTCAGTCGCCCCCTCGACGGCGAGGAAGCAACGCTCGTGGAGCAGGACGGAGTTGCGCAGGCCAAGTGCGGAGGCGATCTGCCCGAGGTGCAGGTCGATGCCCTCGTGCGTGTCGTCGGCGAGGCGCTCGATGACGGTGCGGCCCGCTTCCAGACGCAGGTGGACGACATCGGCGATGTCCACTCCGTCGATGAGGTTCATCGAGTGGGTGGCCACGATGACCTTGACGGCGTCCGTCGCGCACTGGCGGCGGATGAGGTCCATCACGGTCCGCTGGTGGGTGTAGTCGAGGTGGGTGTCGGGCTCGTCATAGACGACGATCGTCTGGACGGGCGGCATGTCGTCCTCGTCCGGCTGGGGGTCTTCCAGGAGCCTGCTGGTCCACTCCCAAACGGCGAGGGCGATCCGGCGGTTGCTGCCGCGGCCGGACCTGGAGAGGTCGACCCGTTCGCCGTGGGCGCGGGAGATGTGCAGGTGCGCGTGCTTGAAGCCGTGGGAGAAGGAGACCTCCGGTTCGACGGAGACTTCCACGAGGTCCGGGCAGTGTGCCTTGATGTGCGCGCACAGGTCAGCGGCGTCGTCCTTGACCAGGCCTGTGACCTCGGACTCGATCGTGCGTAGGCGGCCCTGCAGCCCGTCGTCCGCCAGGTGGGCCTGGTAGCTGCCTGCCAGTGCTGTGTGGACGGCCCGGTCCGGGCTCTCGTCCTTGCCACTGAACGACAGTAGTCTCGGCAGCCGTCGCACCAACTGCTTGGGCAGGGCGGTCCATTCAGCGACCTGTGGGGACCGTGCCGCGTGTGCGGCCAGCGCCGCTTGCAGGTCGGCCTTGAGTCCCTTGCCCTCGACTTGCAGCCCGAATACCTCTACCAGTTCCTTGAGGGCCGGGACGAGCAGCGAGTCGAAGCCGCGCAGCCTGGGGTCGCACGGGAGCTGGGCCCGGTACTCAAGCACGGGCGCGCTGTCGCTCTCCACTCGGCGTCGGATCCTCAGCTCGGCCGGAAAGCCCATCCCCTGTTCGGAGGTGTCCAGGGCGAAGCGGCCTTCGACCCATGTCGAGGCGCAGCGGGTCGGAACAGCATCGGCAACACCGGCTGCTGGCGGGTTGTCGTAGGTCCGGTCCTGTTCGACCAGGCGGTACCCTCCGAGGAGGAAGTCGAGGGCGGCGAGTACCGCGCTCTTCCCGCCGTCGTTGTGGCCGGCCAGGATCGTCGGCGCGCTGACGGGGATGTTCTCGACCAGCGTCAGCGAGCGGAACCCGCTGACGGTGAAGTCCTTCAGGTGCACAGTTGCCGCCGCTCCGCTCTCCCTTGCCGCCGCACCGTACCGCAGGCAGCAACCAGCCTGCGGCATAAGGTTTCTGACGCCACCCCCGCCGCAGGTGACCATCGTAGGCTCATCAGCACGGCGCCCGTGCCTCGACAGCGGAAGACCGGCTGGCTGGAGAGAGGCCAGGCCTTGGACCGCCCGGCCGTCGGCCCGCTCTCCAGGAGCCTGGCCGAACCCGGCTGTTGAGGCACGCGCCCTGACCCGAGTCGAACGCTCAACCGACCGATCCACCGTTCACTGGCCGGCCGAAGCGCTCTCGGCTCCCATGGGCGTGGTCGGATGGAGGCCGCCCTCCGACTACTCGGGGATCCAGCCGCGGACCTCCAGGTACCGGATGTCCGCGTCCTCGACGGCGCGGCCGGTCTCCACCAGCCAAGCGCGCATGGCCTCGGTGACGTCGCCGTGGTGGTCGGCGACGCGCTGGGACCACTCGGCGGCGTCGAAGCCGCCGGTGGAGGCGGAGCCGTAGGTGCGTTCCTCGGTGCCGTCCGCGCGGGGGATGAAGCCGCGGCGCAGGCCGGCGGAGTCCTGCTCCGACCCGGCCGAGTACACGTACTGGTCAGCCTTCATCCGGACGGTGAAGGCCAGGCGGCCGCCGGCTCGGCCGGTCTCGTGGACGACCGGCGCGAGATGGCTCGCACCGGAGCGGATGGCCTGGCGCCCGGCGCGGCCGGCCATCGACTCCCCCGGCACCCCGACCGTGTCCTTGCCCCGCACCCTGGCCTTCTGCCCCGTCTTGGTGCGGCGGCGGACGGTGTTGGCTTCGGCGATGCCTGCCAGGGCGTCCTGGTCGCGCTCTCCGCCGCGCACCGCGCGGACTACCTGGCGCAGCGCGCCGACGAACGCGGCGCCCTTGCCCTTGGTGAAGAACTGGCTGACCAAGGAGGCGTCGCGGCCGAGCATCTTGGCGACCTGCCGCTTGCTGTAGCCCTGGTCGATGAGCTGCTGGGTCAGCCTGGCGGCTTCGTTCGGGTTCTGCGGGTCGGCCGGGCTCACTGGTCAGCTCCCTTCTCGGCGAGTTCGGCGCGGCCCAGGCCGCGCAGTTTGAGGTACTGCTCCTGGCTGGTGGGGTGCTCGACGGGGCCGGTGAGGTGGCCCTTGAGGAGGTAGTCGCCCACTTCGCCGCGGTAGGGCCAGGGCTGGCGCTCGGTCAGGGCGATGCCGTCGGTGCCGAAGTAGACGACGGTGCCGGGCTTCGCGTGCAGGGCGCCGGCGTGGCCGATGACCTCCTTGTCCTGGCGGTACTTCATGTCGAGCAACGCCGCCCGCGCCCCGGACCACACGTAGGCGGCCCACTCGGGGTGGGCGTAGGGGTCGCGGGAGAAGCCGGCCTGGCGCTGCCAGGTGACGACCTGGCCGTCCTGGCCGAGGATCTCCGCTCCGGGCGGGAGGGCCTCGCCGGTGGGCGTGGTGCCGGAGACCAGGCGCGGGCGCTGGGCGAAGCCGCCGAGTCCGAACAGCAGGACGCTGCGCACGGCGCGGGAGGCGAGGTAGGCCGCCTGCCGCTGCCGTTCGTCGGCGTGGATGCGGGAGAGGTTGGTCAGGTCGGCCCAGGCGGACTTGAGGCGCTTGCCCCATTCGTCGAGCGGCTTGCCGTCCTCGAAGAGCAGGCCGCCGAGGATCTCGATCCGCCACGGCGCGATGTGGTTCGACAGGGCGAGGTGGACCTCGGCCCCGCCCGCCCAGGTGGTGAAGGTGGCGCCGGGCTCGCAGGGGTAGATCCAGGCGCGGTCGCCGGTGACGGGGGCCGGCAGCAGGCCGACGTGGTTCCAGCCGGCCGGGACGGTGACCTTGATGTTCCAGTGGGAGCAGGACATCAGGGCCTTGGTCTGCTCCTGCTCGGTCATCGCGGCGAAGGCTGCGGCGGTGATGCGGCGCGGTGTGCCGACCGGGGACTTCCACAGGTGTTTGGCGTAGGCGAAGGTGCGGTCGTACTCCACCAGCGCCGGGAGCTGCTCCGGGACGCGCGGGGGCAGGATCAGCTCGGTGCGGCCCTGGCCGCCGGTGGCGTGCAGCAGGCCGCGCAGTTCCTCGGACAGGACCGGGTAGCCGCCCGCCCACTTGCCGGTGGTGGGGATGGTGCGCGACCACAGGTCCCGGCCGGTCTGACTCGGGGAGCCCATGAGGACCGCGTCGTCCCAGTGGCGGCGCAGCGCCTGCCACAGCAGCGTGAACGCCTGGCGACAGGTGACGACGTCGGCGCCGTCCGGGTCGAACCACTCCCCCATGGAGCGGATCTCGGTGGTGCCGCTGTCGGGCGCGGCGGCGGGGGCGTAGCGGCCGACGGGCTGGCGCTGGTGGACGAAGTGGCCGGCGAGTTTGTCGCGGCCGGAGCCGGTGGCGGTGGCGGTGGTCCACCGGTCGCTGGGGGTGTTCAGCCAGGCGGCGACCGCGTCCTTGAGGGTGGAGTAGCGCTCGGCGCCGTCGTGCCAGGGGGCGCCGGCGGTGATGTAGACGCGCTCGGTGCCGGGTGCGGTGGCGAGGACGGCGTCCAGGATCTCGCCCGGGGTGCGGGTGCCGAGGTCGAGGCGCACGGTCTGGTCGCGGACCGCGAGCACGCCGGCCGCCGCGTCCAGGAACACCGTGGAGCGGGCCTGCTGGGTGAAGTTGGGGCGTTTGGAGGACAGGCCGGTGGTGACGGCCTCGAACCGGGCGCCTGCCGGGCCTTCGGGGAGGGTGGGCAGCTCGCGTGGGCCGGTCTCGGGCACCGGAGCGGTCAGCGCGATGGCGGGGGCGGGGGTGGGGGCGGGGGTGGGTTGTTCGGGTACGGCGGCGGGGCGGGTCAGCGGCGGGGCAACGGCGACGGTGGGTTCGGCGGCCGGCGCGGCCGCCGGGGCGGGTGCGGGCGCGGCGGCGGGGGCCTGGTCGTCGGGCTTGGCGGCGCGGACGGCGGCCGGGGTGGGGTCCAGCAGCGGGGCGATCCGCACAACGTCGCCGACCGACAGGCCGGAGGCCTTCGCGACGGCCGGCGCCTGGGCGCCTTCGTAGCCCGCGAGCCCGGCCACCCGGCGCGAGCGCTGGGCGGTGAGCTTGTCCAACTCCTTCCGCGCGGCCGCGACCGCCTTCTCGGCGGCCGTGATCTCGGCGCGCAGCTCGCGCAGACCGGCGAGCTCGGCGGTGTACGTCTTGCGGTCCATCAGGCTTACTCCCCCTCGTCGGCGGTGGCGGTCGGGCTGGCGGGGACGTAGGCGATCGGGCCGCCGGAGAGCGACGGGAGGCGGGTGCCGAGCAGCAGGCCCGCCATGCGGGCGTCCTGCGGGTCGGTGGGGGTGGCGGCGTTGGCGGGGGTGGTGAGGTCGGTCAGGTAGCCGGCCAGGCGGGCCTTGGTGAAGCGGTGGCGGCCCGTGGTGCCGGCGGTGCCGTCGGACTCCCACTCGGCCAGGCCGGTCAGCACCGCGACGACGAACCCGGCGACCGTCACCGGCAGCACGGCGCCGGCCGCGACCCGGGCCGGGTCGCAGCGCCACCAGCCGGACAGCGCGGCCAGCAGCTGCGCCTGGTCCAGCGCGGTGCCGAAGCCGATCCAGGTCCGGTCCGGTTCCTCGACCCGTGCGGGGGCGTCCGAGCGCAGCACCGCCACCTCGGGCGTGCCGAGGGCGCTCAGGTCGGCGGCGGGCCGGGCCTGCAACTGCTGGAGCACGGCCAGCGGGAACACCTGCCGGCCGCTCTCGCGCACGCCCGGGACCACGCCGGTGGCCATCAGCTTCCTCACCGTCGGGATCGAGCACCCCAGCGCCGTCCCGGCCTGCCCGGTCGTCACGAACACACCCGCCGCCCCCTATGCCTTTCCATTCACCTTGAAATGCGATATCGACACTACGGCCCGCCACCGGCACCCGTCCACGTGCCTCTCGAGTGAGTCGTAGGAGCAAGCGGGGGCCGGCGCCGCATCATGACGGCGCCTGCGCCAGGCCGGCGGGCCGGGGCGGCCGGTCAGGGGGTTGTGAGCTGTTCCGTCGCGAGTGAGCGGGAGGAGACGACGCCCCGGTTTCGGCCGAACTGCTCGGCGAGGTCGGCGAAGCAGGCACCTTGGGCGCTGCGGGCGGCGAGGTCGGCGTCCTCTTGTGGGGTCCAGCGCTTGTAGGCGTTGGGGTGGCGGCATCGTTTCGCTTCGACGGTGCAGGCCGTTTCGGGCGCGGGCGCGGTGCCGGTGATGGTCAGCAGCGGTTGGGTGATCAGGGGGATGTCCGTGAGGAGCGGTGGGCCGGTACGGCCGGCGGGGTGCGGCGCAAGTCGGTTGTGCGGGGCCGCTGTTCGGGACTACAGGAGGACGAGGAGCTTGGTGCCGGGGACGAGCTTGCGGTTGACCGAGGTCGACTGGACGAAGACGGTGTAGGAGGGGTTCTCGCCGGGCTTGACGGTGGCTTCCGCGGTGGGCAGGCCGAGGAGTCGGCGGGCGGCGGGGCCGGAGAAGACGCGGCCGGTCATCCGGCCGGTGGCCGGGTCCTTCTCGGCGACGGCGAGTTGCTTGTTGCCCTGGATCTTCTCGCGCTTGGAGAGTTCGTAGAAGGCGCAGCCGGTCTTGTACTGGTGGCCGGCGCTGGTGACGAAGTCGCGGATGGGGGTGTGCTCGTCGACGGGGATCAGGATGTACTTGCCGGTGTCGAGGGGGTCGAGGTTGGCCTTGACGTCGGCGGTGTTGAGGTCCTGGCCCATGGCGAAGAGGTTCTTGGTGCCGCGTACGCCGTGTTCGCGGCCGCGCAGGAAGCTGGTGGCGGCGGACTTGACGGTGCCGATGGCCTCTTCGACGCCCTTGGTGGAGTCGGCGTCCCAGATCGCGATGTTGCCGGCGGGGAAGCCGTACTCCTGGGCGGTGCGCTTGGCGAGGGAGTTGGGGACCAGGATCGCCGAGGTCCAGTGCTCGGGAAGGTCGTCCATGGCGCCCTGGATGCGGTCCCGCCAGGTGCGCAGGACGGTGGCGCCCTGGCCGCCGTTCATGCGGGTGTGCATCTGGCCGGTCTGGGAGAAGCCGGAGGCGTTCTCCTCGCCGTCGGTGACGACGACCTGGAGGAAGGAGTGCTCGCCGTAGCCCTCCCAGATGTTCTTCAGGTCGTCGACGGACTTCACGGCGGCCTCGATGAGGGCGGTGGCGCCGTTGTCGACGCGGTAGAGGCCGCGCAGGGAGGGCAGGTGCTTGACGTCCATGTCCCAGACGAGGTTCTGCACTTCGTGGTCGAAGGCGTAGAGGCTGATCCGGGTTTCGTGGCCGAGGCGGTCGGACTCCTCCTGCAGGCCCTTGACGAACTCGTCGACGACGCGGATGAGTTGGGCCTGGTGCTGGCCCATCGAGCCGGACTTGTCGACGACCAGCGAGACGTGGTTGACCTTGTGCTTGATCCTGTTCGCGGACATGGGTGTGCCCCCTTTTTTCGTGCTGGCTTTTCGGAGGCTTACCGGCCGCCTTTTCGGCGCCTGCTCCGTCGTTGTTCCCAACACTAGGCGGGGGGACTGACAACGCGTCGGGCCGCGTGGATCGTCGGTCAGCGGGGTGCGCGCGGGAGGAGGAGGCAGGTGGCGGCGGCGAGGGCGGCGACGGTGGTGATGGTGAGCCAGAGGCCGGGGCCGCCGTTCAGGGCCTGGAGGAGGTGGGTGCCCGCGGCTGCGCCCAGGGGGGAGCCGATGGCTCCGGCGAGGCCGAGCAGGCCCAGGGCGCGGCCGGTGCGGCGCTGGGGGGCGGTGGTGACGGCCAGTTCGTCCAGGCTGGGGCCGATCAGCATTTCGGCGAGGGTGGCCGGCACGGTGAACAGCAGCAGGGACAGCCATCCGGCTTGCGGGAGCAGGGCGAGGTAGGCGAGGGCGAAGGCGGCGAAGCCGGCGGCGAGCAGGGTGCGCGGCGGCAGGTGGGCGAGGTGGCGGCGCAGCAGGGTGTACTGGCAGAGCAGGACGAGGGCGCCGTTGAGGGTGAAGACGACGGAGATGGCCGTGCTGGTGCCGGTGAGGGCCTTGGCGGTGAGCGGGATGAGCGTGTTGAGCTGGCTGTATATGGCCCAGTAGGCGATGGCGGCGGTGAACAGCAGGACCGGTCCGCGGCGGCCGGGGGCCGGGGTGGGTGCGGCGGCGGGGTGGGTGGTGTGCGGGGGCTGGGGCGCGGCGGGTTCGTCCTTGGCGAGGAAGGTCAGGTGGAAGCCGAGGAGGAGGTGGGAGAGGACGGCGGCGGCGAGGATGGTGTCGAAGCCGAGCGGGTAGGCGAGTGCGCCGAGGGCGGGGCCGAGGACCACGCCGACGTTGCCGAAGGTGGAGCGCAGGGCGAGCATGCCGCGGGTGTCGTCGTGTGCGGCGGCCTCGGTGACCAAGCGGGCCTTGACGGAGAGCACCAGCAGGGAGCCGCCGATGCCGACGGCCGCGATGCCGGGTGTCAGGGCCGGTCCCCCGGCGGCGATCAGCAGGTAGCCGGCGATGCGCAGGGCGAAGCCGGCGGTGGTGGTGGCGCGGGCGCCGACGCGGTCCACGAGGAGGCCGGATATCACCGAGAAGCCCTGTCCGCACAGCGAGAGCAGTGCGATGAGCAGTCCGACCCGTCCCACCGGGGTGCCGGTGGCGCTCAGGTGCAGGGCGAGCAGCGGCAGGAACATGAAGGTGGTGACGCCGGTGGCCAGGACGGTGGTGAGCAGGGCCCGTCCGGTGGCGGAGGTGCGGGACCAGGTGGAGGGGCGCGGGCGGGTCTCGGGTGAGGTGGCGGTGGACACGGAACCCCGTTACTGTCGTTTCCTGTTTTGACGGTCACGACTATGACGAAGGGATGTGTGACTGGTCAAGTGGACTTCGACAGTCACAACACCGCGATGGTGCAGGGCGCGGCGGACCTGGTGAACCTCGCCACCCCGGGCCTGTCCCGCACCCGCCCCTACCAGCCCCCGCCCGACGGCGAACTGGCCGAGCGGACCAACGCCGTGCTGCGTACGGCCGACCGCCACGCCAGCGCGCTCGACGAGGCCCAGGCGGTGCGGCTGGCGGCCCTGGCCCCGCGGCTGCGGGCGGTCTTCGAGCACCTCGCGGCCGGCGACCAGGACCGCGCGGCCGGGGCCGCCAACGCCCTGCTGGCGGACCTGCGCCCGTTCCCGGTCCTGGAACGCCACCGTGACGAGCCCTGGCACCTCTACTTCCGCAGCACCCCCGGCGACGAGGCCTCCGACTGGGCCGCCCGCCTCACCCTGGGCCTCGCCACCGCCCTGGGCAGCCGCTTCGCCTCCCGGCTGGGGCTGTGCTCGGCCCCCGCCTGCGACCGGGTCTACGTCGACGTATCGCGCAACGGCACCCGGCGCTTCTGCTCCACCGCCTGCCAGAACCGCGTCAAGTCCGCCGCTCACCGCGCCCGCGCCCAGGGGGCCGAGCAGCAGGGGGGCTGACCGGGCCGGGGGGGCCGGTCGGCATGACGGTCGGTCGGCGTGACCGCGCCCCGGAGGGACCGGGCCGTTCCCTCCGGGGCGCAGTGCCGTTCCCGGGCGCTACGCCGAGTGCCCGCGCTGGCGGTGGTAGTGCCGGGCGGCGCGGGCGCGGTTGCCGCAGCCGGGGCCGCACCACTCGCGGCGCGGGTGGTCCTTGACGAAGAACTGGACGCAGCCCGGCCCGTGGCAGGCCCGCAGGTCGGCGGCGAGCGGGCCGGTGAGCAGGGCGGCGGCATCGTGGGCGAGGGCGCCGAGCGCGGCGGGGACGGGGGCGCGGTCGGTGCGCCGGGTGACGGCGTACCCGGCGCCGTCGGCGACCAGGACCGGCCAGCGCGGGGCGGCGGCGGACGCCTCGTTGATCCGCTCGACCTCGTCGGCGGGGGCCGGTTCGCCGTCGACGAAGGCGCGCAGGACGGCGCGGATCGCGTCGCGCAGCGCCCGGAAGGCCGTCAGGTCGGCCTCGCCGAGCGCGGCGCCGGGGGCAGTGCCAGCGGCGTCGGGGGTGTCAGGGGTGAGCCAGGCGGTGAGGTCCTCCGGGGCGGCGAGGGTGTCGCGGACCTTGCCCCGGGTGGCGACCAGGGTGTTCGCGAACGCGACGGCGAGCGGCGGGGCGGACCCGGCCGGGGCTTTCGAAGCGGTGACGGAAACCATGACCTAATGGTAGCTCCCCCTTGCAACCATCAAGTCTGGCTGCCATGATTCTCACGGCTGAACAAGCATCAACCGTCAGAACCGACTCGGGGGCACCACCAGATGACCACCACCGCGATCGCGCCCGGCCCGCAGACGCAGGCGCACACCGGCCCGGCCGACGAGCGGCCGCCGACCCCCGTCCAGGACCCGGCCCCGCTGTGGCGCAACCGGGACTTCCTGAAGTTCTGGTCCGGCGAGACGCTGTCCCTGCTCGGCACCCAGGTCACCACCCTCGCCCTGCCGCTCACCGCCGTGATCGCCTTCGACGCCACCCCGGAACAGGTCGGGCTGCTGCGCTTCCTGCAACTGGTCCCCTACCTCGGCCTGGCCCTGCTGTTCGGCGTCCTGGTCGACCGGATGCGGCGCCGGCGCGTCATGCTGCTGGCCAACGGCGCCAGGATGGTGCTCATCGGCCTGATCCCGCTGCTGGCCGCCACCCACCACCTCGACCTGCCGGTGCTGCTCACGCTCGCCTGCGCGATCGGCGTCTTCTCCGTCCTGTTCGACGTCAGCTGGATGTCCTTCGTCCCGACCCTGGTCAAGGACCCGAAGCACTACGTCGAGGCCAACCAGAAGCTCGGCGTCACCTCCTCCACCGCCGACGTCGCCGGCCCCGGCCTGGCCGGGCTGCTGGTCGGCGCCCTGAGCGCGCCGACCGCCCTGCTGGCGGACGCCTTCTCCT
The DNA here is from genome assembly GCF_053596495.1 of Kitasatospora sp. NPDC001683. Classification (NCBI taxonomy): domain Bacteria; kingdom Bacillati; phylum Actinomycetota; class Actinomycetes; order Kitasatosporales; family Streptomycetaceae; genus Kitasatospora; species Kitasatospora sp. NPDC001683. The sequence goes on along the minus strand of NZ_JBSFGK010000009.1, from coordinate 99,935 downwards.
ACCTGGTCTCGCTCGTGACCCTGCTGACCATCCGCACCCCCGAGCCGCGCCCCGAACCCCCGGCGGAAGGGCGGCACCTCGGGCGGGAACTCGCCGAAGGACTGCGCTGGGTCTTCGGCGACCGCGTCCTGCGCCCGCTCGCCCTCGTGGCGCCGTTCTGCAACTTCTCGATGGTCTCGGTGTGGACGGTGTTCGTCCTCTACGCGGTGCGCGACCAGCACCTGACGCCCACCGAGATCGGCATCGTCTTCTCCGCCTCCTCGGTCGGCGGCCTGGTCGGCGCGGCCCTGTCCGGACGGGTCATCAAGCGGTTCCGCCTCGGCGCGGTCTACGCGGTGTCGATGACGGCGATCTTCGCCAGCCCGCTGCTGATCCCGCTCGCCCACGGCTCCAAGCCGGCCGTCATGGCCGTGTTCGTCGGCGCGTTCTTCGTCAGCTACCTGGGCCTGGGCGTGGCCGGCGTGGTGATGGTCAGCCTGCGCCAGACGCTGACCCCGCAGCCGCTCATGGGCCGGATGAACGCGGCCTTCCGCACGCTGCTGTTCGGCGGCGGCTCGCTGGGCGGCCTGCTCGGCGGCGTCATCGGCGGCGCACTGGGACTGCGCGAGGGGCTCGCCGCGATCGCCGTCGGCTCCGCCCTGATGCTCGTCCCGCTGGCCCTGTCCCCCGTCAGCCGGCTGCGCGAACTGCCCCCGCCCACCGCCTGACCCCCGGACACCCGGACCACCGGGGTCGACCGGTCCCCTCCGGGGGGAGGGACCGGCCGACCCCGGTACGCGCGTGCGCGGTGGGCGGCGCGTGTGAGGCGGGCGGGCGCGTGCGCGGTGGGCGGCGCACCGGCGGGTAGGCGCGCCTCGCACGGAGACGGCCGGCGACCGGACGGCGACCGGCCGACGAGGAGCCCGACTCGGAGGTGGCCGCAGATGAACCCCGTCGAACGCGCCCTGCGCGCCCTCGACCACGCCCAGCAGCACCACCGTGCCGCGGGAATGGTCGTCGGCGTGATCAAGAAGTACGGGGACGACCGCGGCGGCCTGCTCGCCGCCCTGATCACCTACTACGGCTTCGTCGCCCTCATCCCGCTGCTGCTCCTGCTCAGCACCGTCCTCGGCTTCGTCCTGCACGGCCACCCGCACGCCCAGCAGGCCGTCGTCAACTCCGCCCTCACCGACTTCCCCATCATCGGCGACCAGCTGCGCCAGAACGTCCACTCCGTCCAGGGCAGCGGACTGGCCCTGGTCATCGCCGTGCTCGGCATGCTCTACGGCACCCTCGGCATCGCCCAGGTCCTCCAGCACGCCATGGCCGAGATCTGGAACGTGCCCGGCGTGGTCCGCCCCGGCTACTGGCCGCGCCTGGCCCGCAGCCTGCTGCTGTTCACCGTCCTGACCGTCGGACTGCTGCTCGCCACCTCCGCCGCCACCCTCGTCGCCGTCGCCCTCACCGGGCCGGCCGCCCGCATCGGCGCACTCGTCCTCTCCGCCCTGGTCAACACCGCCCTGTGCCTGGGCTGCTTCCGCGTCCTCACCCCGAAGAACGTCCCCACCCGCGCCCTGCTGCCCGGCTGCCTGCTCGCCGGACCCCTGTTCACCGTCCTGCAGGCCTTCGGCGCCCTCCTGGTCGCCCACCAGCTACGGCACGCCACCGCCGTCTACGGGTTCTTCGCCACCGTGATCGGCCTGCTCTCCTGGCTCTACCTGAACGCCCAGGTCACCGTGTACGCCGCCGAGACCAACGTGGTCCTGCACCGGCGGCTGTGGCCGCGCAGCATCCTGCAACCACCGCTCACCGGGCCGGACCAGGAGGTCCTGTCGTCCATCGCGCGCCAGGAGGAACGCCGGCCGGAGGAGCAGGTCAGCGTCGACTTCGAGGACGAGGAGGAGGAGAGCGAGGACGGGGAGCCGCCGCCGGCCGGGTAGTCCGCCCCGGACGGCGGCGGGCCCGCCGGGTGCGGGAACGCTGCACGCGGCGGGCCGTCGGGTGTGCGGGGCCTGTCGGCCGTGGGCCCTGGGCTGTGGGCCGTGGGCTATGGGCCGTGGGTCAGCGCACGGTCACGGTGACCACGGGCGAGGCGGTGTCCCCGCTGATGATGCGCAGCTCGTTCAGGCCCTTGATGCCGAGCTTCACGCCCAGGGAGTAGGAGCCGTTGCGGGCCGTGTGCACGGAGGCCGGCAGGGTGACCCACTTGCCGTGCTGCTTCTGCTGGAGGGTCACCGTGCTGCCGGCCTTGAGGCCGGTGGTGGTGCCGGTGACCCGGAACAGCTGCCAGGCCTGGACGGAGGCGGCCGACGGCTTGGCGGTGATGCCGGCGGCGGCGGCGGACACGGTGGCGGCGGCCGGGGCGGGCGCGGCGTCCGCCATGGCGGTGCCCGCCGCCCCGAGGAGCAGCGCGCTGAGGGTGGCGACGGCGGCCAGGCGCAGGGAGTTCCGCTTGGAGACGATCACGGGTACACCCCTTTCAGGGGGAGGTGGTCGTTCGGCCCGAAGGCACCGGGGCCGGTGCGGTTCGGGCGCTGTCTTCCATGAGGACGTCTCACCCAACGCCATCGGTTGCGTGCGGAACGTAACTGTCGCGTAACAGCGGGAGCGCCGGACCGACGTCGCGGCCGGGCGGCACCTCGCAGGTGAGGACGAGTGCCGGCAACTCCCTGGCACAGAACAGAAGTTCAATGGTCGGCGTGGCGTGGCCACCGGCAACGCCGCCAACAGCGGCACGCGCTCCGGGCTGCCCGACCCGGGAGGCCGGGGAGCCGTACGCGTCCCCGGCAGTTCGGATCCGTTCATCAGCGAGACGGCCGTCGTCCGGGAGGGCGATGTGATCCTGACGTTGAAGAAGGTGGTCGACCAGAAGCCGCTGGCGGGCGTGGAGGCCGTCCTGCCGGCCGCGGTGGCGGCGTACCGGGCGGCGGGCAGGGGCTGAAGGGGCGGGTCAGTCCTCGTCGGCGCGGGAGAGGGCGTCGGTGATCAGGCGGGTGGCGAAGTCGTGGTCGTCGCCGCAGATGCGGTTGACGTACTCGGCGAGCAGGGTGGCGGTGGCTTCCAGGGGGTTCATCTCGGCGTCGGTCCAGGGGCCGTACTGGGCGCGCCACAGGTTGGGGCTCAGGCCGCTGCCGGCGGCGATGAGCAGGCCGGCCATGGTGGGGATGACCTCGGGGCGGAAGGTCTTGGGCATCATGCGCATCGTGGCGACGAGGGTGGGCACCACGTACTCGATGACGTCCTTGCCGTGGTCCTCGCAGGCCCGGCTCAGCCAGTTCATGTACATGTAGATGAGGGTGCAGGCGCCTTCCAGCAGGGCGCCGAACTCGTCGGGGCCCATGGAGGCGGCGATGTGGTCGACCATCCGGCGGTGTTCGGGGTCGGTCCCGGTCCGGCCGTCGTAGATGGCCTTGAGCCGGGAGTCGATCACCATGAGCGCTGCGCTCACGTCGCCGGCGGGAGCGTACTGGGGGTCGCAGGGCGAGGACACGGGACTCCTCCAAGGGCGGTAGCGGGTTTCGCTGTGCCCGTTGGCCGGGCCGCTCCATGACAGCGGAGGCGGGCCCGGCCCGGTGGGGAAACCGGGCCCGTGTCACCCGGACGGGAACCCGGTGGCGGCCGCGGTGTTGACGGGGAGTCGGCTCTTCGGACGGCCGGCCGGACGGACGGGTGGCTGGATGGCTGGATGGCTGGCCGTTCGGCCGGTCAGGGCTTGAGGGCGACGGCGGCGTAGAAGGAGACCTGGGCGTCGGTGACGGTGGCCGGCAGCGGGTCGGCGTCGTCGTCGGTGCCCTCGGGGTGCCAGCGGTGGGCGGGGACGATGCCCGGGTCGAGGAGGTCCAGGCCTTCGAAGAAGGTGGCGAACTCGGCCTCGGGGCGCAGCCGCAGGGAGGTGCCGGCCTGGTTGTAGATCTCCTCGACCTTGGTGGCGCCGGGCGGGTCGAGTTCGGCGGTGGCGTGGGAGAGGACCAGGGCGGAGCCGGCCGGCAGGGGGTCCAGGAGGTGCCTGACGATGGCGTGGGCCTCCTCGAGGTCGGGGACGAAGTGGAGCAGGGCGATCATCGACAGGACCACGGGGCGGGTCAGGTCGAGGGTCTGGGCGACCTGGGGGGTGGTCAGGATCGCGGCGGGGTCGCGGACGTCGCCGTGGACGTAGGCGGTGCGGCCCTGGGGGGTGCTGGTCATCAGGGCGCGGGAGTGGGCCAGGACGACGGGGTCGTTGTCGGCGTAGACGACGCGGGCGCTCGGTTCGACGGCCTGGGCGACCTCGTGGAGGTTGGGCGAGGTGGGGATGCCGGTGCCGATGTCCAGCCACTGGCGCAGGCCGCGCCGGGCCAGGGCGCGGGTGGCTCGGTGCATGAAGGTGCGGTTGGCGCGGACGGCGGTGCGCATGGTGGGGAAGGCGGTCAGGACGCGCTCGGCGGCTTCGCGGTCGACGGCGAAGTTGTCCTTGCCGCCGAGGAAGTAGTCGTACATCCGGGCGCTGTGCGGGATGTCCTGGCGTATCCGCGGCCCCGCGGGCTGCGCGGGGCCGTGCTCGGTCGCGGTCATCCGGGTTCCCCCCATGTTCGGTCCGTGTCCCTTCGTGATCACACCGGGCCGGGGCAGTCTAGCCAACTGGCGGGTGGCGGGCGGGAAGTGGGTCCGGGTCACGTTGTCCGGCGCGGCGGCCTGGTGGACCCCGCGCCTGCTGGACCGGGTCCTGCCGCGCATCGACGCCGAGGGCGGGGGCTCGGGCGGGCGGCGGTAGGCGGGCGTCGGGCGCGGGGTTGCCAGGTGTTGCTAGCCGGAGTGGGCCGGTGAGCCCGCCCGGTCGCCGGTCGTGTCGCCGCCGGCGGCGGTCGCGTGCCGGGTGAGCAGCGTGCGCAGCGCGGCGGGGTCGCCGGTGCCGCGCTTGGCGAGGATGAGCAGGCAGGAGCCGCTGCGGTTCAGTACCAGGAACAGGTGCTCCGTCTCGATGAAGCGCGGCGTCGCGGCCCAGGTCCGGGTCTGGGTGCCGCACCGGTCGGTGACGCTCACCCCGGTGGCGTCGACCACCACGGTTCGGGCCCCGCCGCGCCGAACCACCCGCCGACGGGCCGAGGCGGCCTGCAGCCGCGGGGCGAACACCGCCAGCGCCACCAGCGCGGCCGCCGTCACCGCGTCCGCCGCGTCCGCCCGGCCGTCCGCCAGTTTCAGCGCGCCGCCGAGCAGGGCGACGGCCGCCGGGGCGAACAGGGCGATGCGCACCAGCCGGCCCACGGTGGTGTGCCGTGCCTGGGCCGCCAAGGCCTCGCGGAAGTCCTCGCCCGTCGGCGTGTACGCCAGCTCCATCCGGTTCCGGTCCACCGCTGCTCCCTTGATCCACTTTTCGGTGCGGCGGATGCTAGCAAAGGGTTCGCAAACCGGTGCGCCAGCCCCCCGGTTCCTCTTCGTCCGCGCCCTGCCGGCAGACCAGCGGGAGCGAATCGACTACGGTCAGCCGTCCGTGGTCCGGACCGGGCTGTCCCGGCCGGGGTGCGGACGGGTCCGGCCCGGCAGGGAGCCGAGAGGAAGGGGCGCGAGGTGGCCGCGGGAAGTGTGTTCCGGGGTGAGGGGGTGTCCGCGAAGGAGCGGTTCGACTGCTGGCGGGAGCTGATCGGGCGCACCAGGGCCAGCGAGATGACCAGTGCCCACGCCGACGACTTCCGGGCGGAGATGCGGCGCCTGGAGCTGGGGCCGGTGACGCTGCTGAGGTCCTCGTTCCCGCCCACCCGGTTCCGGCGCACCGCCGCGATGGTGCGGCGCTCGGACCCGGGGGTGTACCACCTGACGATGCCGCTCGGCGGCGGGCTGTCGCTGACGCGTGGCGCCGAGGAGGGGACCCGGATGTTCGGGCCCGGTGACCTGTACCTGGTCGACAGCTCCCACCCGTACGACGTGCGGGCCGTCGGTGTGCGCGCCGGCGGCCGCCGGGAGCAGCGGACCGAGGCCGTGGGCGTCGACTTCCCGGTGTCGCTGCTGCCGTTGCCGCCGCAGCGGCTGCGCGGTCTGCTGGGGCGGGGGTTCTCGGCGCGGGAGGGCACGTGTGCGCTGTTGTCGGAGTTCCTGGTCGGTCTGGACCGGCAGGCCGCCGTCCTGGGGCCGGCCGAGGCGCCCCGGCTGGGGACGGTCGTGGTGGATCTGGTGGCCGCCTGGCTGGCCCGGGAGCTGGACGCGGAGGCGGTCCTGCCGGACGACGCCCGGCGGCGGGCGCTGGCGCAGAGCGTGCGGGCCTTCGTCCGGCGTCATCTGCACGATCCCGAGTTGTCGCCTTCGACGATCGCCGCCGCGCACCACGTTTCGGTCAGCCATCTGCACCGGGTGTTCACCCAGCAGTCGCGGGACGGCGTGACGCTGGCCGCGTGGATCCGCGGCCAGCGGCTGGAGCGGGCGCGCCGTGACCTCGCCGACCCGGCGCTGCGCGCCCTGCCGGTCCACGCCGTCGCCGCGCGCTGGGGCATCCCGCGGGCCTCCGACTTCAGCCGTTCGTTCCGGGCCGTGTACGGGCTCTCGCCGCGCGAGCACCGGCAGCGGGCGCTGGCCGTCGATGTGAACGGCGAGGGTGGCGCGTAGACGCAGAGCCAAGGAAGTGGCGACGCAGTGACAACACGGCGGGGCGCCGGCCTGGCATCCTCCACGAGGAACACCGCGGTGCGCCCGGGCCTGTCGGCCCGGCCGCGGCAGAACCGCCGGTGGCCCGGCACGCCACGGGGGAGCGTGCCGGGCCGCCGGAGGCGTCCTGTCAGTTGCGGTAGCGGAAGCGGATCCGGCCGCGGGTGAGGTCGTAGGGGCTGAGCTCCACGAGTACCCGGTCGTGCGGGAGGATCTTGATGTGGTTCTTCCGGACCTTCCCGCTGATGTGGGCGAGCACGATGTGCCCGTTCGGGAGCTCCACCGTCAGCTTCTCGGCCGCGAACGGCCGAGCTTGCAGGTGGCGCCCAACTGGCTGTTGGGTGGCCCCCGCGTCCAGTCTCCGTCCCTACGGGGCGGGGACAGGGGCGGATGACTGCCGCCCCGCATCCCAGACAACAGCCGCCCGGTGGGCGATATTGCGGGAAGCGTTCCGGTCGGCGTGCGCAACGACGCCGCACGACCGGCATGCGAAGGTGGCCTGGTCGGGCCGGTTCCTGCGGTCGATGTGGCCACAGTCGGCACAGGTCTGGCTGGTGTATGCCGGATCGACGTACACCAGCGGGACGCCGGCGCGCTTGGCCTTGTACGCCACGAAGGAGCCGAGTTGGGCGAAGGCCCAGGAGTGCAGCGCGACCCGTTGGGGCTTTCTCAGCCGTGCCCGCTGCCGGATGCCGGACAGGTCTTCCAGTCCGATCCCGGCGGTGGTGCGTTCAGCCTCGGTCACGATGCGCTTGGAGATGACGTGGTTGATGTCCCGGGCGCGGCGGGACTCCTTGCGGGAGATCCGCTTCAAGACGCGCTTGGCGGACTTGGTGCCCTTCTTCTGGAGCTTGGCGCGCAGGTCGAGCATGCGCCTGCGGTGCCGGGTCAGACCGCGCCCGGCAGCGCGGTAGCCGGTGGAGGTGGTGGCGATGCTCTCGATCCCGAGATCCACGCCGATCCACCCGGTCGGCTCGAACATCTCGGGTTCGGGAATGTCGCAGGTAGCGATCAGGAAGAACTCGCCGCCGCGCGTGATCAGATCGCTCTCGCCCTTGCGGTGCTCCCGAAGCGTCTTGAGCGCGTCCGGCGAACAGACGAACCGAACGCCTTTCAGTCGTCCGGCAGTAGTCCAGATCGACACCGTCTGCGCGTCCAACTGCCAGGACAAGCAGCGGTCGTCATAGCTCTGCGCCGCGTCCTCACGGAAGACGATCGGCTTGGACTCGGCCTTGATGCGGCGCTTGCTGCCCGGCTTACCGAGGTTCCCGGCCCGGATGTTCGCCGTCAATGTCGAGTAGGCGTCCGCGACCTTGCGTATGACGTGCAGCGCGGGCTGAGCCGACAGACCAGCGGCTTTCAGCTCCGGATAGGCGGCACCCTGCAACGTCTTCCGGGTCTTCTCACCCGTACGGAACGCCAGCTCGGAGACGCGATTGGCCTCCCGGTTGCAGGTGGACAGGGTGTCGGCGAGTGTCGCCGCCTCCTGGGGCGACGGCATCAGCTTTACCTGAACCACCGTCAACATGCGAGCAACCGTAGCATGTGTCTATGTCACCGCGATGGGAACCAAGCCCTGGTATACGTAGGGGCCGCAGCGTCGTCCACACCCTCCATGCCCATTTGGTCTTCGTTCCCAGGTATCGGCGCGGAGTCTTCACCGACGAGATCCTGCGGCGCTGCGAAGAGATCATGCGGGACGTGTGCGCGGACTTCCGTGCCGAGCTGCGCGAGTTCAACGGCGAGCGTGATCACGTCCACCTGCTGGTGCACTACCCGCCGCAGGTCAAGCTCTCCACCCTGGTCGGCAGCCTTAAGGGCGTCTCCGCGCGTAGGCTTCGCCAGGAGTACAGCGACCACATCCGCAAGTACCTGTGGGGAGACCACTTCTGGTCCCCGTCCTACTTCGCCGCGTCCTGCGGCGGTGCCCCGCTGTCGATCATCAAGGAGTACATCGAGAACCAGAAGCACCCCGACTGAGCGAGGCGCAGGCCCGGAGCGATGCGGCGGCGCTCCGCGCCGCCCAGCTCAGGGAAGCCATTCCTCCCGATGGCCAAAGCCACGGGATTCCTGGCTAGATCGCGTTGAAGTTGAACGTCGGGCAGGCACTCGATGACGGTGCCTTCGGCTTCGATGCCGTTCGTCGTCTTGGTCATGGTCCTTCACCTCTTGGTTCGATGACGTGGTGGGCCGGGGCGCGTCAGCGGCGGACGAGTTCCAGGGTGCTGTCCGCGGGTCGGGCGCCGATGCCCTCGAGGAGTGCGGTGGCGGCCGTGTTGGACTCGGCCACCTCGGCCCAGGCGGCGGCGGTGCCTTCGCGGTGCAGTGCTTCCAGCGCGTGGGCCAGCAGGGCCCGGGCGATGCCGTGGCGGTGCAGTTCGGCGCGTACGGCGATCAGGCCGATGCGCGGCCGGCGGGGCGGTGAGACCCGGATCAGCCCCCACGTACCGGTCGTGCTGTCGGGCCACCGCGTACTGCGCGGGGTCGACGACGAGGGTCCCCGCCGGGCGGGGCAGTACCTGGGCCGGGATCGACTGCCAGCCGGCGCCGGCCTCGATCTCGTCGTGGATGACGCGTTCCAGGGCGCGCAGCGGGCCCTGTTCGGCCTGGCCGGCGGCAGGATCGTCACGCCCGCCGGGGGCCGCGCCGGGAGGAGTCCGGTGACCTGCGGGTCGGTGGGCACCAGGTAACCCTGGTCGCGGCGCGCGGTCGTGAAGCCGGCCCGCTGCCAGGCGGACGCCGTGGCGTGGTCGCTCTCGTCGACCAGGGTGTGCAGTGGGGCCGGCGGCAGGTCGGCCAGCATGGCGTGGGCGATCCGGTCGAAGACCGTGTCGTGCCAGGCGTCGATGCTGACGAACAGCCGCCCGTCGGGCCGGCGCGAGGCGTCGCCGCGGCCGACCACCTGGTCGTCCTGCACGGCGTGCCACTCGGTGTCCGAGACCCGGGTGAGCGTCAGGGCGTGGTGGGTGGTGTCCCGCTCGCTCGGGACGTGATGCGATGAGTTCATGGTGTTGCCTTTCGGGAGTTGCCTGGTCTGAGGCGCTCCCGGGCGACACCAACGTCAATCGCCCACCGTGACGACAAGGGGGAGCACCCACACGGATACCGCCTTCATGGGTGTCACCTCCTCGCTCTTCTCTCACGGCTGCACCGACCGTAGCAGCCAACAGCACGCCGGCCCAACCCATTTACGGATCGGCGAGGACGGGAGCGGATCACGGATCCGCTTGGCGGTGTCGCGGCCGGCGTAGTGGATCATGAAGGGGATGTGTCCGTCGGTTTGGAAGAGGTGGTTTCGTGGTTCCCGTCGTGCCCGACCCGGATGTGCTGCACCCGTTTCCCGAGCAGCCGCGGGTGGTGCTGCTGAAGCCGTTGGTGACCTCGCCGTTGATCGAGGTGGGTGAGTACTCGTACTACGACGACCCGGACGATCCGACGGCCTTCCAGACGCGCAACGTGCTGTACCACTACGGGCCGGAGCGGCTGGTCATCGGGAGGTTCTGCGCGTTCGCCGAGGGGGTGCGGTTCGTGATGAACGGCGCCAACCACCGGATGGACGGGCCGTCGACGTTCCCGTTCCCGATCATGGGCGGCGCGTGGGCGGAGCACTTCGACCTGCTGACCGGGCTGCCGGGGCGCGGGGACACCGTGGTGGGCCACGACGTGTGGCTGGGCTACCGCACGACGGTGATGCCGGGGGTGCGGATCGGCACCGGCGCGATCGTGGCCGCCGGGTCGGTCGTCACCTCCGACATCCCCGACTACGCGATCGCCGGCGGCAACCCCGCCAAGGTGATCCGGATGCGGTACGAGGAGGACGAGGTGGCGCGACTGCTGGCCGTCGCGTGGTGGGACTGGCCGGTGGAGCACCTGACGCGCCATCTGCGGACCGTGATGTCCGGCAGCGTCGAGGAGTTGGAGGCCGCTGCGCCCGGGGCGTGAGGGCCGGCCGGGCGCGGCGGGGGCTCGCCCGGTACGCGCCCGGGGAGGGCGATCCCGTCACGTGGGGGGGGACGGCGGCCCGGGTGACGGGTGGCCGGGGCGCGTGGGACGCGACCTGGGCGCGCAGCTCGCGCAGGGCCCGGGCGGAGCCGATGCCGACCGCGCCGGTGACCCTGCCGCCCTGCAGGCAGGCGGCGGCGAAGCGGTGGTCGGCCAGGCTGCCGTCGACGAGTTCGAAGCGGTCGGCGCCGCCGGGGCTGCCGAAGGCCTGGACCCGCAGGCCGTACTGGTCGGTCCACAGGTACGGGACCGGCGCGTAGGCCTGCCGGGTGCCGTCCGGGCCGGCCAGCAGGTTCCGGGCGGCGTGCTGGGCCTGTTCGGTGGCGTTGGTGCGCTGTTCGAGGCGGCGGCGCCGGCCGGTGCGCGGGTCGGGCCAGCAGGCGGCGTCGCCCGCCGCCCAGACGCCGGGGCCGGCGGTGCAGTGGGCGTCGCAGGCCACGCCGTCGGCCAGCGGCACCCCGCTGCCGGCCAGCTATTCGATGGCGGGCTCGGATCCGATCGCCATCAGGACGGCGTCGGCGGCCAGTTCGGAGCCGTCGGCCAGCCGCACGCCGGCCACCCGGCCGCGCCTTTGCAGTACCGCGCGGGCCGTGCCCCGTGCGCGCGGTGCAGGCCGGTCAGCAGCGCGGCCGTCTCGGCGCCCAGGACGGCGGCCAGTGGTGCGGCGGCGGCCACCAGCCAGGTCACCTCGGCCCCGAGTCCGACGGCGGTGGCCGCCGCCTCGGCGCCGAGCAGCCCGCCGCCGACCACCAACAGCCGTGCGCCCGGGCGCAGTTCCTCGCGCAGGGCAAGGGCGTCGGCGAGGGTGCGCAGCACGTGGGCGCCGGGCAGTGGCGCCTCGGCTCCGGGCAGTCGGCGCGGGCGGACCCCGGTGGCGAGGATGACGGCCTGGCAGCGCACCTGGCGGCCGTCGGCCAGGCGCACGGTGCGGGTGCGGCGGTCGAGGCGTTCGGCTGGTGTGCCCAGGCGCAGGTCGAGCCGGAGCTCCTCCAGGGCGGCGGGGCCGCGCAGGGCCAGCTGCTCGGGCTGCCACCGCCCGTCGAGCAGCTGCTTGGACAGCGGCGGCCGGTCGTACGGGGGCTGGTCCTCGGCGCCGATCAGGGTGAGGCGGCCGTCGTAGCCGGCCCGGCGCAGCGCCTCGGCGGCGTGCAGTCCGCCGGCGCCGGCGCCGACGACGGCCACCTCGCGCAGAGTGGTCACGCCTGTTCCAGGGCCTGGACCGGCGTCCGGTCCAGGTGGATGGCGGCGGCCGGGCAGACGGCGGCGGCGTCCTGGACGGCCTGGTGGAGTTCGGCGGGCGGGCGGGCGTCGAGCAGGACGACGACGCCGTCCTCGTCGCGCTGGTCGAAGACGTCGGGGGCGGCGAGGACGCAGTGTCCGGCGCCGCAGCACTTTTCCTGGTCGATCTGGACGAGCACGGGGGTTCTCTTCGGGTGGGGGCACGAACTCCGGTGGACGGCGGGCGTGTTGGGGGTGGCTCCGGTCACCAGGTGATCGGCAGCTCGTGGACGCCGTAGACGAGCATGTCGCCGCGGAAGGGGATCTCCTCGAAGGGGACGGCCAGGCGCAGTTCGGGCAGTCGCCGCAGGAGGGTGTCGAGGGCGATCTGCAGTTCCAGCCAGGCCAGGGGCTGTCCCAGGCACTGGTGGACGCCGAAGCCGAAGGCCAGGTGGCGGCGTGCGTCGCGGGTCAGGTCAAGTGCGTCGCCGTCCGGGAACTGGTCCTCGTCCCGGTTGGCGACGCTGACCATGCAGACGACCCCCTCGCCCGCCCGGATGCGCACGCCGCCGAGGTCGACGTCCTCGGTGGCGACCCGGGTCAGGCCGGTGTGCACGATGGTCAGGTAGCGCAGCAGTTCCTCGACCGCGCCGGTGACGGCTTCGGGGTGGCGGCGCAGGTGGTCGAGCTGGTCGGGGTTGCGCAGCAGGGCGAGGACCGACAGGGCGGTCATGTTGGCGGTGGTCTCGTGGCCGGCTACCAGCAGCAGCCGGCCCATCGCGGCGATCTCCTGGGTGTCGAGTTCGCCGCGGGCCACCAGGCGGCTGAGGATGCCGTCGTCGGGCTGGGTGCGCTTGGTCTCGGTGAGTGTGACCAGGTAGTCGACCAGGCTGCGCTGGGCGGCGGCGACGTCCTCGGCGGCGGAGTCGCGGCGCAGCATGACGCGGCTGCGCTCCTGGAAGAAGTCGTGGTCCTGGTAGGGGACGCCGAGCAGCAGGCAGATGACCAGGGAGGGCAGCGGCAGGGCGAAGTCGCGGACCAGGTCGGCGCCGGTGCGTGCGGCGGTCATGCGGTCGAGGAGGTCGTCGGCGATGCGCTGGATGTCGGGGCGCAGCGCCTCGACCTTCTTGATCATGAATTCGCCGGTGAGCATCCGGCGCAGGCGGGCGTGCTCGGGGTCGTCCATCCGGATGAGGGTGGGCTGGCCGGCGTTCAGGTAGCGGGCGCCGGCGCTGACGAAGGGGAAGCCGGGGCGGGTGGAGTCGGAGCTGAAGCGGGCGTCGGAGAGCACCGCCTTGATGTCCTCGTGGCGGGTGACCAACCAGCTGGGGGTGCCGTCCCACAGGGAGATGCGGCTGATCGGCTCCTCGCGCTGGGCCTGGCGGTAGGGCGGCGGCGGGGCGAAGGTGCAGGTGCCGCGGGCGGCGGGGTGGGTGAAGCGGGGGGTCGGTGCGGCGGTGGCCATCAGGGGCTCCCTTTCGTGTGGGTGGGGTGGAGCGAGCCCTGGAGCATTTACGTGCCAAAAGCAACTAACTGACCGTCACGCTAACTCGCGGTCCGTGGCGGCGAAAGGGCCCATCCGGTGGGCGCCGAATCTGTCCGAAATCCGGTCGGCGGTCTGCACCGCAGCGGTGGCGGGCACCGGATCGCTAGAGTTCCCCCATGTCGGACGCCGCAGACGAGCCCTCCCCCGTACCGGACGCTGCGGACGATCGGAGCGCCGCCGCCGACCTGGAGGCCGTACTGGCCTCGCTGGCCTACCTGCTGACCCGCTCCCAGGAGCACGAGCGCCGCACCGCCCGGGCCGGCATCACCGCCGCCCGCTCGGACGTCTACCTGCTGCGCGCGCTCGCCGAGGCCGAAGGGGCCAGCCGGGTCGGTGACCTGGCCGCCAGACTGATGGTCAAGCCCTCCCACGTCACCCGGCAGATCGACCGCCTGGAGGGCCAGCACCTGGTGGAACGCACCCCCGACGCGCTGGACCGGCGGGCCCGTCAGGTGGCGCTCACGGCCGACGGGCGGGCGATGCTGGAGCGGCTGAAACAGGCCAACATCATCGGGCTGACCAGTGCGCTGGACGGGGTGGCGGAGCCGGACGTCGCCGCGACGGTGGGCGTGCTGCGGCACCTGATCGAGCGGTACGTGCACCGGGTGCGCAGCACGATGCTGTCGGAGGAGGACGGCGCCGCTCCCCCGGCGGGCGGGGCGGCGGGCGGGGACGGTTGCGCGGTGCGCGACGCCGTGGAGCCCTGAACGCCCCCACCGTCAGGGGGCGGTGAGGGCGGTGCGTGTCGCGGGCGGGTCGGGGCCGGTCAGGCCGGCTGCTGCAGCTTCTTCAGCAGCTCGGCGGCGAGCGGGGCGGAGGAAGCGGGATTCTGACCGGTGACCAGGTTGCGGTCGACGACGACGTTCGGCGCCCACGGCTCGCCGACCCGCACGTCCAGGCCAGCCTTGACCAGGCGGGTCTCCAGCAGCCGCAACCGCTCCACCAGCGACAATCCCGCCACACCATCCAGAGCGGGCGACTGATCAGGCAGACGGTGGCAGACTGGCGGCACATCGAAGCTCCAGTGGTTCAGGGCGACTTGGAAAGGTCACCCCGTTCAACCGGCAAGGCCACGAAGTTAAGCGGCCGATGGGCTTGTCAAGGCCCTGCGGGCGGAAGTTGATGGTTCGGCAGCTACGAGAACGGGACCTCTGGTAGAGGCAGGGAAGTCGACCAAGACGTTCCTGCTCCGAGAGGTCCCGTTGCCCGATCAGTCTGCCACCACCACGTTGACACGCACCATCACCGTCGCCGAGGGCGTCTTCGCTCCAGGGCACCTGGGCGAGTTGACGCAGTACGTTCCCTTCGAACTCGTCGACGACGTGCTGGAGCGGACCCGCGCCGTCCAGGCGCGCTTGCGCTGCCTGCCCTCACGCGTGGGCGTGTACTTCCTCCTCGCGCTGGGGCTGTTCCCCGCGCTGGGCTACCGACGGGTGTGGGACAAGCTTGTCGCGGGCCTGCACGGATTGGATCTACGTGCGCCCTCGGAGAAGGGGCTTCGGGACCTGCGGCGACGCCTCGGGCCGGCGCCGCTGCGGGCGTTGTTCGAGGTCCTGGCCGGGCCACTGGCCCGTCCTTCGACGCCCGGGGTGAGCTACCGGCCCTGGCGGACGGTGGCCTTTGACGGCTGCAGCTCGATCAAGACCCCGGACCAGCCACGCATCCGCTCCCTCCTCGGCAAGGTCCGCCACCACTGGGGCATGGCCGGCTACCCGGTGCTGCGGCTGACAGTCCTGTGCGAGACGGGAACCCGCGGACTCCTGGGGGCGTCTTCGGGCCGACCAGCACCGGGGAGACAACGCAGGCGATGCTGCTTATGCCACTGCTGTCGCCGCAGATGCTCCTGCTCGCGGACCGGGGCTTCGACGGCGACGACTTCCTGTGCGCCGTTGCCGACACCGGAGCCCAGCTTCTGGTCCGGATCAGCTCCAAGCGCCGTCCCGCCATCCTGGCCACCCTGCCCGACGGCTCCTACCTCACCCGCTTCAACGGCCTGGACCTGCGCATCATCGAGGCGGACATCACCGTCACCACCAGCGCAGGACAGCGCATCGGCGGCCGCTACCGGCTGGCCACGACCCTTCTGGACCACCGGGGCGATCCGGCCGAAGCACTCGTCCGTCTCTACCATGAGCGCTGGGAGATCGAGTCCGCCTTCTACTCCCTGCGCCACACCTTGCTGACCGGCCGGGTGCTGCGTTCGTGCGACATGCCGGGTCTGGAACAGGAGCTGTGGGCCCTCCTGGTCCTCTATCAGGTGCTGCGGGCGGCGATGGTGGACGCGGTCGAGTCCGTTCCAGGAACCGATCCCGACCGGGCCAGCTTCACCGTCGCGCTGCAAGCGGCCCGCGACCTGGTGGTCCGCGCAGTCGGCGTTCTGCCCGACAGTCCGGGCGCCCCCGTGAGCGGAAGCATCGCCGCTGCGGTCCTGGCCGCTCTCCTTCCCAGCCGCCGCCCGCGCATCAGTGCCCGCAAGGTGAAGTGCCCGACCTCGCGCTATCCGGCCAACCCGACCACGGCGCATCCTCTGACCAGCCAGAAGATCGCACATCTGGACATCGAGATCCACCGTGAGACCTCGAAGTGTGGCGTCACGGCGGCGAGCGCCAGCGGGGACGGACAGGCTAGAGAAGGCCGCAGGAACCAGCTCCTTCGGTTTCTACGGGCCGCCCCCGACCGGACCTGGCACGCTACCGAGATCGCGAAGGTGCTGGGATGGGCGAACTACAGAAGCGTCTGTGCCCAACTCGGTTACTGGGCAAGGGAAGGCCTTCTACAGAAGATCGCCCGCGCGACCTACGCACTCGCGCCAGCCTGGTCCCTCAGTGATCACCAGCAGCCAGCACAACCTTCCCCGTTGACAGATCCGTCGACCGCTTAACTTCGTGGCCTTGGTTCAACCGGAGCTTCGTTGCATTCGTGACGACCCAGCCTGGATCCCTGCAGCGCCGCGACCTGCGGACTCACGTGCTCACCGGGACTTTGCAACGGCCCTGAAGCCGACGCTACCGAGAGGAATCACCCAGCGAGTGGCTCAGGGCCCCAGAGATCAGTTCCGGTGCCCCGGTACCTCCTGATGTCGCGAGAGCGGTTGAAGCGCGACCCCGAATACCTGAGATCTGGGATCCAGAACTGCGGAATTTCTTGCCGGACGTACCGGCACAGCAGATCCACCATGCCGCAGTCGAACCGCATCCACGCGTCCGGGCCGGACCAGTGGCGACGCCACAGGACAGTCGTCCAATCGTTGGGGTCGTCGCCATCGGCGTACCAGCACAGCAGGTCGGAGTCCGTCGTCAAACCCCATCCGATCAGAAGGTCGGGGTCGGAGAACCCTTCTTCCTCTCCGGTGAACTGGGCGTCGTCGGTCACCCCCTTCACCGTCGCACTGAGGTCGTTCGGGTAGGCCTCCGGAATCGGGGGTACCACGGACAGGAAGTTGTCGAACACACCCTCCCCGTAGACCTCCATGAACTCCTTGTAGTCGTCGGGAAGTCCGTGATCGTATTCGATCGCAACCCGACCCCAGTCGATGGAACTCCCGCCCCCCGAAGGAGCGGCGACCAGGGCCGTCAACTCGTCGACGGCCCTACGCCCGTCACTGCCGTCAAAACTCCCAGCTGCTGCCATCCCAGAATCCCTCACTTGATCACGTCACCGAGATTGACGCCGCCCACACCGTAGGTGTTGTCGACTTCCATGTCACGATTGATTCCCGCCGCCCCGTTGGCGTAGTAGCCGCGAGCGCTCAGGACGAATTTGTAGGGCACCTTACTGGCGTCGGACCTGTACTTCGGAATGACCACGTAGAGGACGCTCTGTCCGCCGAGCGCAGCCTGCTTCACCTCACGCTCCATGACGGCCATAACCCGCACGTCGCCCTGGTGCGCGAGCACCTGCTGGCGGCGGCGCGGGAGTGGTGAAGGCGGGGCGGGCGTCAGGCGGGGCGGGCCCGGGCCTGGGACAGCGTGATCCGGCGCCGGGTGGGGTCGACTTCGGTGATCATCACGGTGAGGAGCTCACCGGCCCGGACCGCGCCCGCGGCCGGCTGGACGAGTTCGGCGGTGGGGACCAGGCCGACCAGTCCGTCCGGCCGGTCCTCGATGCGGACGAGGACGCCGGAGCCGGTGGTCCCGGTGACCACGGCGGTCACGATCCGGCCGCGACGAAGGGTCCGCAGGAAGGACCAGTCCCGGTCGGCCGGGGTCGGTTCGGTGCGCCACCGGGCCCGCAGGACGCCGTCGGGGTCGGGCAGCACGGCGGTGAACAGTGGGCTGCGCTCGCCGGTGTACACCGACAGGACGACGGCCGCCCGGGCCTGGGACAGTTCGGCGGCCCGCGACCTGAACTCCTCCGGGTCGTCGACCTCGCTGATGATCCGGCCGTCGTGGCCCTCCCGGACGAACTCGACCAGGCCCTCCTCGGGAAGGCCGGTGAGCACTGCCGCGACGTCGGTGGACAGGTCCGGCCAGACGGCGAGCCGGGCGCGCGGCGCCAGCCTGGCGCGCACCGCGTCGATCGCTCCCCCGTCGAGCCGGTGCCAGCGGGAGGCGTTGTCGATGTGCATCTCCTCCAGCAGCGCCGCCCGGCCGGTCGCCACGCACCGGCGCAGCCAGGACCAGAAGTGGTCATCGGCGGGGCGCTGCTCGCCCGGCTCGTCGAACTCGGCCTCGTACGGGGAAGCGTCCAACGGCTCCGGGTGCAGGCCCAGTTCGCGGGTGCGCGCCACCGCGGCCGGGCAGGGCGCGCTGCTGCTGACGTAGACGTACTGGTCCCAGCCGACGTGCACGGCGAAGCCGGGCTCGGGGAAGGCGTCGGGCTCGCTCTCCAGGCGGCACCAGGCGCCGCTGTCGCGGAGCATGGCCCGTACCAGTTCCAGGCCGACCGCGACCGGCACCCGGGCGCCGTCGTGGAAGCCGGTCAGGTCGGGCGGGAAGAGCCCCGCGAGGCCGCCGCCCTCGACCGGCGGCTCCAGGCCGAAGTGGGCGAAGCCGGGCGGGGCCTGGGGCTCGCGGATCGACAGGTGCCGCACACCGCTCTCCTTCGCGAAGGCGGCGACGGCCTCCAGGTAGGCGGCCTCGACCGGCCCGTGGTCGCTGACCGCCTCCTGCGGCCCCGTGTACACGCCCCGCTCGTCGCGGTCGGCGGGGTCGTACTTGGTGATCCGGTACACGTGGGGCGGCAACGTCATGACCTCCCGGCGGCCGGTGTGAGCCCCAGGACGGGGGCGCACCAAAGCAGCAACTGTGTCTGTGGCGCGCGCTTCCTAACTGCCACCATCCGATACCCAAACGGGCCGCCCGGAAGGAGATGAGGCCAAATCCGAAATTTCCCCTTCAGTGTCCGAGAGAATCGCCAGAAGGAATTGCACCATACCCATATTGCGGCGACCCCAGCCATCAGGAAAGCTACCCCTACGCCAGAAAACAACGGGCCACCGGTCAGGATCACTATCCTCGGTGAGCCAGAAACAAATATCGCCCGAGTAGTTGCTGGCCCAGGCCAAAAGCCCACCAGGCTCCGGATATATCGGATACGGACAGAGCGCAAAGTCAAGGTTCCTCAACTCTTTGAATTCAAGACCAATGTCTTGCGATGTCCTTGCAACCATCCTCGAGAAGCCATCATTCCCATCATCGAGATCAAAAGGCGGGATGGGAGAAATAATAACAAGATCCCCTCGAATCTCTCCAGCCCCAAGTTGGTCAACAAATTCGCGATAATCCGATGGGAATTCGATTCCTACCGCGAGCGGGGCCAGGTGCCACGGCACCGCCCCACCTCCACTTGCGGCAACCATTCCCGCAAGCTCCATAAAGCGAGCTACATCGCTTCGCATCAGCTGGCCCTACCATCCCGAATCGAGATTATATCCAAGTTTATCGTTATATATTTCTGGATCATAATAGTCGACAAGCTCACCCTTTATGGTGCGGACTTCAATGGTATAGCGATACCGAAATGCAGTAGTGCTCTCGCTGCTCATGTAATCAAGAGCAACGGCCATCTTGACAACATTTTTCGCATCGAGCTGTTTCTTCACATAATACTGCACCCGAGTCATCTTCCCGACATTTACTGGAGTTGCCCAGCAGGGAGAGAGATTTGCTTGCACACCCCGCCCGCCCAGCGCATCAGGGATCAGGTGGCAGCTATTAACCAGCGCTCCCGGGACATTGGGAAAGAGTTCTTTTGCTCGTCCTTTCGCACTATCCATGCCCGGACTATTGGGATCGGCCTTGGTCCCCTTTCCTGTTTCCATGTACATGCATGCGACAGCTCCTTGAGCTCGCCCTCCTGGGAGCGTGCTGTCGTAATAGGTCCAGCCATCCGGCCCGTTATCCTCCGCGCCGAACGGGCGCTGACTAAGACAGGTTGGCTGTGTCTCATCGTCTTTGCTTCCTGGCAATCCCGGACCTGCCCCAGCTGAGGAAGCCGTACCCGGCTGGAAGGCCGGCTGATTCAGACCGCCAGCACCAGCGAGAGGCTGGGGATTACCCTGCTGCGTCAGGCCGTTCTGAGGGCCGTTGAGCGGGGTGCCCTGAGGGGTGGGGGTGGAGCAGCTCGTGCACTGGATGGGGTTGAGCGTGTGGGGGTCGACCCGCTGCTGACTCGGGCTCGTCGATCCGCCGCCGTGCGGCCGTGGGTGATGGTGGCCGGTGGGGGTGTCGCAGCTGCTCCGGGAGAACGGGTTCAGGGCAAGAGCGCCCCCTTCGAAGATTCCTCCCCACGGGATGCTGCCGAACATCTCCGGGATTCCTCCGGCACCGAGCGGAGAAGCGTAAACCCCCCATGACGGCACATCAAGCGACCCACTGGAGTAGCCAAAGGGATGCATCGCATTGTCGAGGCGCTGCTGCTCCAGCATCTTCTGGATGTCGTACTCCTGGCTGGCTGCCAGCCCGTAGTCCGGGGCCGGCGCCGGGGCAGGCGCCGGGGCAGGCTCCGTTGCCGGGGCGTCAGCAGGCGGAGGCGTGGTCTCGGCCGGAGGTGTGGGGTCCTGATCGTCCCCTCCGCCATCGCCGCCGCCCCTCGGGGCCGCTACCGGGAACGGAACGCAGGCGCGGTGTCCGCTGGGGTCGGCCGCGTTCATCGGATCGCCGTTCGCGTAGCCGTAGAGGTTGGCGGCCGATGAGGTGGCGGTGGCGAGTTGGGCGGAGTCGCGGCTGGTGAACTCGGCGGTGGCGGGGTCGTACCAGCGGCTGGCTGTGCTGACCTGGCCGCTGGCCGGGTCGGTCCAGCCGCCCTGGTAGCCGATCTTGCTGCCTGTCGTGGCGGTGCCGTCCGGCTTGCCCCAGGGGTCGTAGGCCCCGACCCCCGCCATGGCGGTGCCGTTGGCGGTGAATGTGCCGACCAAGTCGCCGTGGCGGTTGCTGTAGGCGAAGTTGGCGGCGCCGGCGGCGCCGACGGAGACGAGACCGCCGTCAGGAGTGCGGCTATAGGTCTCCGTGCCGTCCGTGACGAGGTGGTTGCTCGCGTCGTCGTAGCCGAAGGTGCGGCCGGCGGTGGAGGCGAGTCGGCCGAGCGCGTCGTAGGAGTAGGTCTGGCCTCCCTGTGTCACGAGTTCGTCGAACGCGTCGTAGCTGGCCGTGGAGGTGGTGCTGCCGTTGCTGACGGACGACCTGGTGCCTCGTGGGGTGAAGGTGTAGGTATTCGCCCCTGCGGTGAGCAGCTGGTTGCGCTGGTTGTAGGTCGCGGTCGTGGCACCTGACTTGGTGAGGTTACCGTTGTCGTCGTAGCCGTAGGAGGTGGTGCTGTCCCCCTTGTTCCAAGTGGACAGCCGTCCCGACTGGTCGTAGGTGTAGCTCGCGTTCGGCGTGCCGGCGAGTCCGGTGGTGTTCTGGGTCTTCAGTCGGCCCGAGGGGTAGTAGCCGTACGTCACGGACGCCTTGGTGGCGCCGGACGTGCTGAGGGTGTCGCTTGCGAGGTTCTGTTTCCCGTCGTAGGTGAACGATCGCGTCGTGCTGCTGCCGTAGCTGACGGATTGCAGGGTTCCGGACGGGTTGTAGGCGTAGCCGACCGTGCTTGTGGTGAGCGGGTCGGTGAAGGACTTCAGGCGTCCCGCTGCGTCGTAGCCGAAGTTGGCGGTGCCCGCCGCGTTGGTGCGGGAGGCGAGGAGGCCGTCCGCGTTGTAGGTGAAGCTCGCCTGGCCCTGCGGACCGGAGCTGGTCCACAGCATTCCGCGGTCCTCGTAGTTGAAGGTCTGCGGACCGTTCGGGGTGGAGACGGAAGTGATCCGCCCTGCGAGGTCGTAGCCGATGTTGCGGGTGGGCGTCAGCATCTCGCCTCCGCTGCCGTTCTGGGCGGTGATTCGTCCGGCGGGGTCGTAGGTGTTCTGGATCTTCACGCCGCCCGGCTTGAGAACGGTGACCGGCTGCAGGTTCGGGTCGTATGCCGTGGTGTAGGTGCGGTCGGCGGGGTTCGGGTAGGCGGGGGTCGCCGGTTCGACGGTGGACTCCGGCAATCCGAGGGTGTTGTAGGTGAAGTAGGTGTTCTGGCCGTTGCCGTCGGTGTAGACGGTGCGGTGTCCCGCGGCGTCGTAGCCGAGTGTGGTGGTGATGTTGTGGGTGGCGTCCACCGGCTGGATCTGGCGGACCGGTTGGCCGAGTCCGTTGTACTCGGTGTGTCGGGTGTTGCCGTCGGCATCGGTGGATGCCAGGACGTTCCCGTCAGCGTCGTACTGGATGCGGCTCGTCGACACCACTGCCCCGCTCTCGTCGAGGCTCGCGACGCTCACCGCACGGCCGACCTGGTCATACGTCGTGGTGGTGGCGCGTCCGCTCCGGCCAGGCGCGTCTGCCGGCGCGGTTGTGCGAACGGGAGCGCCGACGAGGTCGTACGTCGTCGTGGTGGTGTTGCCCAGCGGGTCGGTCGTGCTGACCCGCTCCCCCGCCCCGTCGTAGGAGTTGAGGGTGACTTCCCGGTTGGGGGTGACGACGGTGGTGCGGTTGCCGGCGTCGTCGTAGCCGAAACTTCCGGTGTAGACCACGGGGCTGCCGCCGCTCGTACCGTGGGCGGTCTGGCGGACCTGCTTGCTGATCGTGACTGGGCGGCCGAGGTCGTCGTACGTCGACAGGACGACGGCGCCGGTCGGGTCGGTGACCGACTGGGTCTCACCGTCGAGGTCTTGGGTGTAGAGCCACTTGGGGGTCACCCCGTTGATGGCCGCGAAGTCCTTCTCGACGAGGTTGCCGAGCTGGTCGTAGGTGTTGGTGGCCGTGTTGCCCTTGGCGTCGGTGAGGACCTTGGGGCGGCCCATGGTGTCGAAGTCGGTGCGGGTGACGGCGGTGAAGGTGCCGCTGCCGTCGGGGGCGGTGTAGGTGTTGCTCGCGACGGCGAGGTGTTCGCCGGTGGCGTCGAAGGTGTGGGTGGTGGTGGTGATGCCGCCGGTGGGGTCCTTGGTTTCGGCGGTCTCGCCGAAGGTGTTGTAGCCGGTGCGGGTCTCGGGGGCGACGGTCAGCGTGAGGGGCTGCCCGGTCGCGGGGTTGAGGGTGGTGGTGGGCACCGGCGGTTCGGTGGTGACGGTCTGCTGGCCCACCGCGTCGTGCGAGTAACTGACGGTGTAGGAAGCCGGGTTGGCTCCGCTGACGTTGCCGTCGGGGTTGGTCCGGGTGAGCGGCAGGCCGCGCTGGTCGTAGGTGAAGGTGGTGGTGGAGTCCTGCGGCGGGTTCTTGGCGGTCTGCGCGGTGATGTCCCCCGCGACGTCGTAGGTGAGGTCGGTCTCCCGGGTCTGGGTGCCGTCGGTGATGGTGGAGCGCAGCACGTGGCCGGCGGCGTCGTAGGTGTTGCTGCTGGTGCGGTTGAGGCCGCCGGGGTCGACGGTGGTGCTGGTGGCGCGGCCCGCGGCGTCCCAGGTGTTGGCGACGGTGGTCTTGCCGCCGCCGGTCACGCGCTGGGTGAGGTGGCCTGCCGCGTCGTAGGTGTTCTGCTGCAGGACGACGTTGCGCTCGGTGCCGTCGAAGGCCTTCGCGACGGGGTCGAAGTTGTGGAACGCGTCGGCGTCGATCTCGGCGACCGTGTCGTCGTCGTTGTAGTAGGTGTGCGTGGAGCGGCCCATCGCGTCCGTCACCCTGGCCAGGCGGCCGGCGGGGTCGTAGGCGCGGGACTCGACGATCTGCGCGCGGGCGGCGACCGGGTTGGTGGGGCTGCCGGTGTAGTTGGCGATGGTGACCTGCTGGAGCCAACCCATCGGGGCGTAGTCGTAGTTGTAGGTGGTGCCGGCGGCGTCGGTGCTGGAGACCTTGTTGCCGTACTTGTCATAGGTGTAGCTGGTCGAGCGGCCGGCCGGGTCGGTGACCTTCGTGAGGTGGCTGGTCGTGCCGGAGTACGCCCAGGTGGTGGTGCGCGGGGCGTCGCCGCCGGTGAGGTCGGCGAGGGTCTGGGTGAGGGGGTTGCCGTCGGTGTCGTAGGCGGTCGTGGTCTGTCGGGTGTGGACGGTGCCGGTGACGGCGTCCGTCGTGGCCGGGTCGGTGCGGGTGAGGGGGTTGCCCTGGCCGTCCCAGGCGTAGGTGGTGGTGGTCCTGGTGGGGGTCTGACCCTGGCCGCAGTTGGTGCACGCCTCGGTGCTGGAGGTGAGGCGGCCGAGGTTGTCGTAGGTGTAGGTGGTGATCAGGCCCAGCGGGCTGACGGTCTTGGTGAGGTCGCCGGCCGCGTTGTACGAGTTGACGGTGCTCAGGTTCGCCGGCACCGCCGAGGGGTTCGGGTAGGCGGCGTGGTCGACGTACGGGGACTGTGAGGTGACGAGCCCGGCGGGCTGGGTTCCGGTCGTCGGGTTGCCGTCGCTGCCGACGGCGGTCTCGCTGCCGCTGGTGCGGGTGACGTAGGAGGTTCGTCCCTGGGGGAAGTCCGGGGTGGCGGGCACGGTCGTGGACAGCAGCTCGCCGGCCGGGTCGTAGGTGTACTGGGTGCGGTAGGTGGCGTCCCCGGGCCCGTTGGAGCGGGCGTCGCTGCGGTCGGTCACCGTGTCGTTGACGGCGCCGAGGTGGTCCGGGGTGGTGTCGAGGTAGTAGTGGGCGTAGCTGGTGTGGCAGTGGGTGGTGTCCTGGCAGGTCGTGCGGGAGAGCACGTTGCCCCGGTCGTCGTGGCCGGTGGTGACGGTGTGGCCGTCGGCGTCGGTGACGGTGTGGAGGAAGCCGTTGGTGTCGTAGGTGTAGCGGGTGGTGTGGCCCCAGGCGTCGCTCTGTGCGATGAGCTTGGCGGTGCGGGCGTCGTAGCGGTAGGAGAGGGTGTTGCCGGTGGGGTCGGTGACGTTGGCGGTGGTGACGGGCGTGGCGGTGCCGCCGTTGCCCATGGCCTTGAAGTGGGCGGCCACCGTGGCGGCGTCGAGCCGGCTGGTGTAGTAGGAGGCTTCCGCGATGCTGCCGGTGAAGTGGTCGGCGCCGCCGCCGGGCCAGTTCCAGCCGGTGGTGGTGCCGGCGCCGAGGTAGACGTACGGGGTGCCGTTGAAGGTGATCTTGCGCCCGGTGGTGTCGGAGGCGCTGGGCTGTCCGTCGATGTAGATGGTCTGGCCGCTGTCGTCGGCGGCGAGGACCACCTGGTGCCACTTGCCGTCGTTGACGGTCCGGTCGGAGGTCATGACGGCGCCCTGGCCCATCCAGAACTCTCCGTGGACGTGGCCGTCCGAACCGACGTACAGGGCCGGGTTCCAGCTGTTGCCGAGCGGGGAGCCGACGGGGAAGTCCTGGTAGCTGTAGAGCGGGCCGCCGCTGGTGGTGTTGAACCACAGCTCCATGCTGGCGGGGCCGTGGGTGGGCGCGGCGTTGGACGGGAGCTGGATCTGCGAGGTGGTGCCGTTGAAGACCGCCGCGCGCTGGTTGCCGTAGTCGTTGGACGGGCCGTTGGCGTTGAGGGTGACGTTGCTGTAGGTGCCGGCGGTCAGATCGGGCATGGCGGTGCCGAGTTCGGCGGCGGCGTACCAGGAGCCGGACGGGTCGTTGAGGCGCCAGTACTGGATCGGTCCGGCCTGGACGACGGTGGCGCGGTAGGCGCCCGCGGCGTCGAGGCCGCCGGTGGTGCCGGGGGTGGTGGCGGCCCGGTAGTGGGCGGCGACCGCGCCGGCGGTGAGCGGGTAGCTGTAGATCGCGAACTCGGCGATCGCGCCGTTGAGGTGGCCGCTCACGTCGGTGGGGTGGTTGGGCCAGTTGCCGTCGTCCGTGCCGGCGCCGAGGTAGACGTAGGGCGATCCGTTGTAGGTGATGGGCCTGCCGACCGTGCTGGCCGCGGCCTTGGCGCCGTCGAGGTAGAGGGTCTGGCCGTTGTTGTCGCCGCTGAGCGCGACGTGGTGCCAGGCGCCGTCGTTGACCGTCGTCGGGGTGGCCAGGGCGTTCGCGGCGTCACCGGTCCACAGGGCCCCGTAGAGCTTGCCGTCGGTGCCGACGTACAGGGCGGGGTTCCACTTGCTTCCCTGCGGATGGTCGGCGCCGAGCGGGAAGTCCTGGTAGCCGTAGATGACGCCGGGGCTCGTGGTCTTGAACCAGAGTTCCACGGTTGTGGCGCTGTAGGCCTTGGGCGCGGTGTTGGCCGGCAGCTGGATGTAGGAGGTGGTTCCGTCGAAGCCGGTGGCCGTGGAGGTGCCGGAGGCCCAGGGCCCGCTCTGGCAGCAGGTGGTGGAGTGGTAGCTGCCGCGGTTCTGCGCCAGTGCCGCGGAGGAGATCAGCTCGGTGGCCTGGTTGCCGGTGGTGTCGCCCATGCGCCAGTAGCCGGTGGGGTGGGCGTCGACGACGGCCGCGTCGTACTGGGTGGCGCCGCTGGTGGTGGCGAGCTGGTAGAGGTTCGCGACCGTCCCGCTGTCAAGGCCGCGCGGGAAGGCGACCACGTCGGCGATCTGGCCGTTGAAGTGGCCGGAGTCGTCGTTGGGCGCGGCGGGCCAGCCGAGGGAGACGGCGCCGGCGCCGACGAAGACGTGCTCGACGCCGTTGGGGGTGATGGTGCCGGTCAGTGGTCCGGCGCTCTGCGCGCCGTCCACGTAGAGCTGTTGGGAGGTGGGACTGTCGGCGGAGAGCACGGCGAAGTGCCACTTGCCGTCGTTCACGGTGGCGGCGCTGGCCATGGTGTGGGAGGCGTCGCCGGTCCACAGCTGTGCGTGGAGCTTGCCGTCGGTGCCGACGTACAGGGCCGGATTCCAGCTCGGGCCCGGCGGGGTGTGGGGGGCGTCGAGAGGGAAGGACTGGTAGCTGAGCAGGACGCCGGGGCTGCTGGTCTTGAACCACATGCCGAGCGTTCCCGGGCCGGACTGGGGTGCGTAGGAGGCCGGCAGTTCGGTCCAGGAGGTGCTGCCGTTGAAGGAGGCGGATCCGGTGGAGCCAGTCATCGGTCCGGCGGCCCCGAGCGTGACGTCGGAGTAGGTGCCGTTGTTGGGGGTGGGCCGGGGGCTGTAGACCTGGTTGGCGGCCTGGACGCCTTGGCTCTCCGACAGGCGCCAGTATCCGGCGGGCTGCGAGCCCATGATCTGGCCGCGGTACTCCTGGGAGGAGCCGGACACGGTCGGGTTGCCGAGCTTCCAGGTGCCGCCGTTCCCGTCGGTGATCTGGGAGGCGCGGTCCTTGGTGGTGTCGTAGGCGGCGGCGAGCTGGGTCTTGCCGGAGGGGAGCTTCAGGCCGGACAGTTCGGTCGAGGGCTGGCTGCCGGCCTGCCACAGGGCCTGGACGGTCGGGGCGCCGAGGGTCCGGTTGTAGAAGGCGACGTCGCTGATGCTGCCGGTGAAGTAGCTGGCACGGCCGGTGTAGTCGGTGAACGGGCTGTCCTGCCACCAGGCGCTGGTGAAGCCGCCGCCGATGGCGCCGGCGCGCTGCCCGGGTGCGAGGACGGGGCCGGCCAGCGTCGCCTGGGCCTGGCCGTCGAGGTACAGCGTCTGGGAGGCGCCGGAGGCGGACAGCAGCGCGAAGTGCCACTGGCCGTCGTTGACCGTCTTGGACGACTGCATGGGGTTGGAGGAGCCGGCCCAGAACTTGCCGTGGAGTTTGCCGGAGGTTCCGACGTACAGCGCGGGGGTGTAGTCGCCCGCCGTGGTGCCGCTGCCGGGGAAGTTCTCCGTCTGGTAGCTGAACAGCACGCCGGAGCCGGTGGTCTTGAACCAGAGTCCGACCGAGGTGTAGGACGAGCTGGCCAGCGCGGTCTGCGGCAGCGTGACGTAGCCGGTGGTTCCGTTGAAGGTCGCCGCCGTCGCGGATGCCGCCGGCCCCGGGGTGCCCAGGGTCACGCCACTGGCGGAGTAGGTCGCGTTGTCGTTGCCCTGGTTCTCGATCACCTCGCTGGCCGCGGTGGTGCCGGAGGACTCGCCGAGGCGCCAGTACGAGACGGGGGCGGAGTCGAGGACGGCCGAGCGCAGGTGGGAGCCGGGAGTGTAGGTGTAGGTCGTGCAGGGCCTGGTCGTGTTGGTTCCGGCCGGCGGGGTGCAGACGCTGTCCAACTGGTCCGGGTTGCCGCTGTCGTACGTGTAGGTCCAGGTCTGGGCGGTGTTCCAGTCCGTCCCGGTCGTGGGGTCGGTGTACACCTTGGCGACGTGCCGGTTGTCCGTCGTCCACTCGAAGTGCAGCGCCCGGCCCGAGGCGTTGTCCTTGACCGTGCCGAGCCTGCCGTTGGTGTAGGTGAGGTCCTGGGTGTGGCCGGCCGCGTCGGTGACCCGGGACAGTGCGAAGGCGCTGCCGTTGGGGGTGTGGAACTGGTAGACGATGCCGTCCTTGGCCGTCAGGTCGAATCCGGCGTCGACCTTGGTGAGGGAGGCGAATTCGCCCGGCGGCGGCGTGTAGACGTTGCCTGCTCCGAGCCCGAAGCGTGCGGTGCGTCCGTTGGCGGTGGTCAGGACGACGGACCCGGTGCCGTCCGCGTCCGGCTGCACCTGCATGTCGAAGGCTGAGGTCCAGCCGGCTCCGAAGAGCGTGGAGGTACGCGGGTCGAGGGAGTTGTACGAACGGGTCACGGCCAGGGCCGGTCCGACCGACTTCACGCTCGCGTCCGTCGCGGCGGTGGTGTAGTTGCCCACGTGGGCGTCGAAGTCGTGCCCCGCGCCGTCACTGGCGGCCCCGCCCAGATGGGAGGTGATGACGGGCTGCTGCAGCTGGGTGGAGAAGGTCGCGTACCCCGACCACGGGCTCGCGCCGATGTGGTCCCCGCTCATGACGGTCCACTGGTAGCTGCTGTTCCAGGCCAGCTTCCCGGCCGGCACGGCCCAGGTCTGGTTCGGCTGCCAGCCCGACTCGG
This sequence comes from Kitasatospora sp. NPDC001683, assembly GCF_053596495.1. Taxonomy (NCBI): domain Bacteria; kingdom Bacillati; phylum Actinomycetota; class Actinomycetes; order Kitasatosporales; family Streptomycetaceae; genus Kitasatospora; species Kitasatospora sp. NPDC001683. Next base: position 71,380 of record NZ_JBSFGK010000009.1, on the reverse strand, counting down.
CGATCAGCTGGGGGTCACCCGAGGACGGATTGGTGTAGACGCGGAAGTTGTAGTCCACCCCGGTGCCCGGGTAGTTGTCCGGGTCATGGCCGCTTGCGTAGAGCTGCGGGGACAGGGTGCTGACCACGGAGTTGGACAGCGGCACCATCATGTCGATCTGCGGGTCGACGTTCTTGGCCGCGACCCACGTGCACGAGTGGTAGGGAATGCCGAAGTCGTCGCTGAGCGAGTACGTGCCGTTCACCACGCCGTCCCAGCACAGCTGGTAGCTGGTCCCCGGGGCCATCGGCGGGATGGTGGCGGTGAAGGTCACGGTGTCGCCGGTCTTGACCAGCCCCGGAACGCCCGTGGTGGTGCCCGCCCCGGGCCAGAACTCGTGCCAGTTCGCGTCGAAGAACCTCGGCTTGACCCGCATGCTGTTGGAGTTCCACCAGTTCGCGGCGAGATTGGTCATGGTGACCTGCTGCGAGCCCGCGGTGACGGCCGTCGGCGGAATGTAGTTCGGCGGGATCGAGTAGCTGGCCGCCCAGTCGACGTAGGTGAGCTTCAGGAACGGCGGGTGCTGGGTGTTGACGCTGTCGAACTGCTTCCAGGCCTGGATGTCGCTCGCGTCGGAGGTGAGCGCGAAGCCGTAGTTGCCCGCGCCGTGGGTCCAGCTGTTGACGAGCTGGACTCCGGCCGTGGTCGGGTCGCCGCCGAGGTTGAACGGCACGGTGACGGGTGAGCCCGGGCAGTAGGTGCTGTTGGGGGCGGTGAAGTTGTCGGAGGCGAGCACCGCGGGGTCGAACGGCACCTGGGAGAAGTCGTTGACGCTGCCCGGGTCCCAGGCGGAGGTGATGGCGTGCACGGCGACGTCCCGCGACTGGCAGCCGCCGCTCCAGATGGCGTTCAGGTCCAGCTCGGCCTTCTGGACGTACATGTTGCCCAGGTTCGAGCCGAGGGAGTCGAAGACGAGGTAGCTGACGTCGTAGGACGATCCCCCGTTGTAGCTGCCGGTCTTGAGGCTGTTCTCACTCGCGTGGTTGGTGGCGCTGTTCGACACGATGTAGGTCGAACGCGTGCCGTTGATCTGCCCGGTGGGATCCACCTTCACCGGGAAGACGCGCTTGGGGTCCTTCAGCCACGCGGTGTCGAGGTCCATCTGGAGGGCGGGCTTGCCGTCCACCGTGGTCAACTTGTACGTGACGGCGTTGGAGGTGACCCCTTCGCCGGAGTGCGGGTCGAGCGCCGAGTCTTCCATGAACCCGTGCGGGATGGTCATCCTGACCTTGCCGGCCTCGTCGGTGAAGCGGACGTTGCCGGAGGGGTCCAGGGAGGCCGACAGGCCCGTGGTGTTCAACGGGAACACCCAGGTCACCGGGGCGGATGCACTGTGCAGGACGAGCGATTCCTTGATGCCCTGCGCGAGCGTGTTGTAGACGACGTCGGAGTCCGGGAGCGCGCCGGGGTAGGTCAGCGTGTTCGCCGCGGCGGTGGCCGCGACCGGCTTGGCACCCTGGAGCGTGTAGGAGATCCGGTGGCCGGCGTCCAGGGTCCAGTCGATCAGCGCGGTGCCGTCGGCGCTCGACGAGAAGCTGAGCGCCTGGTCGTTGGCGGCCTCGGCCCACCGGTTGTCCCGGCGGCGGGACAGACCGGTGTCGATGTTGTCCCAGGTCCCGTCGGGCTTCCGGAAGTGGACCGGCTGGCTGTAGACGCGCATCGTCTTGGTGCCGTCGGGGTTCTGGAAGACCGAGGTGGTGGAGGTCCTGGCTCCGATGACCTCGGTGGCCCCGCCGGCCGGATCGGTCGGGCCGACCCAGGCCGCCGACGAGTCCTTGGTCGGCGCGACCTGCCCTGCGGCGGCCTCGCCCTGGCTCTTCGGCGAGCCGTCCGCGTTGCTCGCCTGGGGCCTGGGCAGGGCAGGGGGCGTCACCTGCTCGCCCTTCACCGGCTCGGGGGCTGCGGGCGCGTGGGGCTTGCCGCCGTCCTGGCGGTCCGTCTTCTCGGGCGCCTCCCCCGGAGCCGGCGTGTGCCCGGCCGCCACGCCGCCGCCGGCGTGGCGCGAGGTCTCGCTCGCATCGACCTGGTGCCCTTGCCGGCCGGCGTCCTCCGAACGCTGCTGCGGGACCTGGGGGGCCTGTACCGATGCGGCGGGCGACGGGGCGTGTTCCCGGGCGAAGGCCTCTGCGGGCTGGAGCGCCACCGTCTGCAGCAGGGCCAACGACAGCAACGCAACAGACCAGCGCCGCACCGAGCCTGACGTCCCGTTCGATCTCGCCGCCCCGCTCCGCACACGACCGGCCGCGCGCCGAGGAAGGCTACCGCCCCCGAGGCCCAACGGCTTTTGCGATTCACGGCGTGACAAACGGCGCACGGCCGACCCCTCCGGAAAAACGAGTCCGAGACCCCCCATCAGGCAGGCCGACAGATCTTCTATCGATCACGACCACTTCGGGTCCAGTGCGCAACCACCGCCCGCCATCCGAGATGCCGGGCTATCTCCCGCTTTGCCTTCAAATGGTCCTGGCAAAAGTTCTGCAAAGCGCGGTCCCGATGTCTGACCCCGGGGCTTCCGGCAAGGCTGCGTGTGTATAAGATCGCCATCGATCTAGGCACCCTCATGCCTTCTTGAATCACCGTCACTCCGTCTCAGGAGCACCACCGATGGCCGCAATACGCCGGTTTTTCCATGCCTGCGGTGTTGCCGTATTCACCGTGTCCGCCCTGGTCACCGGAACACCCGTCAGCAATGCCGGAAGCATCCGTTCCAGCGAATGGCCACTGGACGCCGAACACTTCAAGGCCGACCGGATCTGGTCGATCAGCCGCGGTGCCGGAACGACGGTCGCCGTCGTCGACAGCGGGGTCTCGGCCTCGCATCCCGACCTGGCCGGACAGGTCCTTCCCGGCGCCAGCCTGATCGGTGACGGCGACGACGGCCGGACGGACACCTCTGGCGAGTCCCACGGGACCGCCATCGCCGGCATCATCGCCGGCACCGGAGGCCCGGCGCCCGGTGAGGGCATGACGGGCCTCGCGCCGGACGCGAAGATCCTGCCGGTCCGCGTCGGCACCGGGAACCAGGTCTCCGCCCCCATGGTCGCGCGGGGCATCGTCTGGGCGGCCGACCACGGTGCCCGGATCATCAACGTCTCCCTCGGCGCACCCGAACCGGACCCGCTTCTCAAACAGGCCGTCACCTACGCCATGGGCAAGGACGCCGTCGTCGTCGCCTCGGCGGGCAACGAGGGCGACCGGGGGAATCCACCGATGTATCCGGCCGCTTTCCCCGGAGTCGTATCGGTTTCCGGGGTCGACGAGACCGGCACTTTCTGGAAAGCCAGCGAATCCGGCCGCGGCATCGTCGTCGCCGCGCCCGCCGCCGAGATCTACTCGACCAACAACCAGGGCCGATACGTGAAGGCCGACGGCACGAGCTACGCGGCGGCCTACGTCTCGGCCACTGCCGCGCTCATCCGCTCGGCACATCCGGATTTGACAGCAGGGCAGGTGATTCACCGCCTCATCACCACGACGGTCGAGCGGAACAACCACCCCGACCCGAAACTCGGTTTCGGAAGAATCGACCCGATCTCGGCGATTTCGTCCACTGACGACGGTGAGCGCGAGAACCCCCTTCTCCGCGAATCGCGCGAATCGGTTGATGCCGGATCCGATTCGGATTCCGGCCTGTTCGTCATCATCGTGTCGTCCGCCGGAATCGTCCTGGTCGCCTGTGTCGCGGCCGTCTTCCGGCGCAGGTCCCGTGGTCGGGGGAACATCCGGGAGAGCGGGCCTTCCCGGCCCGTCGTGAACGCGGCCGGCAAGTCTGCCCGGCCGAGGCCCGGTTCCGGCACGTCCTCACGCACGTCCCGTTCCAAGCGGAACAGCTGACCAGCTCCCGTCCCCAGGAGGGCCCCGCCCCATGTCACTGCGCCTTCGTCCCGGCCGCCGCACCCTGGTCGTCTCCTCCCTGGGCGTCGCCGCCGCTGCCGCCGTACTCGGCTACGTGCTGTTCACGGGTGACGACACACCACGCACGAGCGCCACCAAGGCGAACGACGTGTCGGGACGAGCGACCGCGTGTCTGGCGGCCGACAGCGCGAGCTCGACGGGCGGTGACACCGTCACCGGGATCTGGTCCGCCATGCAGACGGCCGGAACGCAGCACGGCACCAACGTCCAGCAGATGATCGAACCGGCGACCACTGCGGAACAGGCCGCTCCGCACCTCGCGGGACTGCTCGTCCAGCACTGCGACCTGATCGTCACCGTCGGCGCGCCTTTCGGCCGGGCGACCACCGGCATCGCCTCGGCCGCGCCGTCGGTCCCGATCATCGCCGTCGACTCGACGCTGTCCACCTCGCCCACCAACGTCACCCTCCTGGCGGGCCCCGGCGCCGCGGCGCGGGTCAGCGAGCGGGTCGGCGCTCTGCGGCGGCACGCGGCGGGGTCCTGAGGCGCCGCCGGGCGCCGGTCAGGTCAGGTGGGCCGCGGCTTCGGCGGTGTTGGCGTGGTGGGTGGCCTGGCGGGTGACGGGCAGCCAGGTGGGGTGGAAGCGGCGGCGGTAGTGGGTGCACCAGGTGTGCAGGAGGGTGGTGAGGCGGGGGTCGGGGTCGGGGGTGGCGCGGCGTAGGAGGGCGGCGGCGCGGACCGGGATGCGGTGGGCCCACAGCTCGATGCCGGCCAGGTGGGCGCGGGTGAGCAGGGGTGGTGGGAGGAGGGGGTGCTCGGCGGTGCGCGGGTCCCAGGCGTCGGCGAGTTGGCGCAGGGCGGTCAGCTGGGTGTGGGCGGCGCGCAGCAGTGGGGTGTCGTGGGGTGGGAGTGCGGGCAGCAGGTCGGTGAGGTGTCGGCCGCGTTCGCGTAGGTGGTCGGCGCTGGCGCGCAGGCGCTGGTCGGGGTCGGCGGCGGGGTGGGTGTCGCCGAGTCGGTCGCTGGTCCAGGCGGGGACTTCGACGACGACGGTGCGGCCGCCGTGGCGCCCGGGGGCGAACCAGGTGGCGGCGCTGGCGCCGGCCGGTGCGTCGTGCGGGCTCTCGTCCGGGGCGAGCATGCCGGTGGTGTTCTCCTGCGAGTCGATGTGGTGGGGCTCCATCAGGAAGACGCCGGGGCCGACGACGGGCAGGCGGTAGGTGTCGAAGGAGCCGGTCTCGACCGGGATGCCGAGGGCGGCGGCGGAGCGTGTGAAGGGGTCGGCGAGGGCGGTGGGGTCGGCGGTGGCCTGGAGGAAGGTGCCGCCCACGTCGGCGGTGTGCAGGGAGAGTTGGAGGCGGGGGCGGAGTTCGTCGATCAGGTCGAGGAGGATCCGGCTCTCGGGGAGGTTGCCGCCGATCGCCGGGGCCCATTCGGGCTGTTCGTCGGCGGCGGGGCGGTAGTAGCCGGCGAAGTAGGCGGGCAGGGTGCGGGCGAGGAGGCCGCCGCGGGCCAGGTGGGCGCCGTCGGGGTCGAGGCAGAGCAGGAAGTGCCAGGTGGTCCGCGCGTGCGGGGCGGGGTGGGCCAGGGCGCGGTGGGCGAGTTCGACGATGCCGGCCCGGCCGGAGAACTCGTCGGCGTGGGCGCCGGAGACGACCAGGACGTGGTCGGCGCCGTGGTGGTCGGTGGCTTCGGGGCCGATGGACAGCAGGTGCAGGGGGCGGCCGGCGCGGGAGGTGCCGAGGGTGCGCACCCGGGCGCGCCCAGGGTGGCGGGCGGCCAGTTGGTGTGCGGTGTCGGTGAGTTCGTCGAGCGTTGGGTAGCGGTCGTGGAGCAGTATCGCCCTGCCCGCGCCGGTCGAGGTGTCGGTCAGCATCGGGTCTCCTTCCCCTGGTGCCCCGGAGACCTGTGGGCCCGGGGGTGGCATTAGATCCGGTCGGCTGCGGGTCCGTCCAGGGGTCCGTGCGGGGGCCTCTCCGAGGGGGCCGGGTGTCAGGGCCGGTAGTCGGCGAGGGTGTGGCGGGGGTTCCAGCCCTGGGCGTGGGCGCGGGTGAGGTCGAGGACGACGCCGCGGGTGAGCAGGTCGAGGGTGTAGGGGGTGAGGCCGGGCAGCAGGGTGGTGCGGGCGGCGAGGCGGGCGAGGGGGGTGGGCAGGTGGGTGATGCGGGCGGGCAGGTGGTGGGTGGCCAGGACGTGGCGCAGGGCGGCGTCGCGGCGGTAGGGGACGGGGTCGGCGATGTTGTAGGCGCCGGGGGGCCAGGGTGGGGTGGTGGTGAGGCCGAGGGCGGCCAGGCAGGCGTCGGTGAGGTTGGCGACGGCGGTGAGGCTGAGCGGGATGTCGGGGCCGGGCAGGGGCAGCAGGCCGTGGCGGGCGCGGGCGAGCAGGGGTGGCAGCAGGTGGGGGTCGCCGGGGCCGTAGACGGCGCGGGGGCGCAGGACGACGGCGCCGGCGGCAAGGGCGTGGCGTTCGGCGGCGGCTTTGGTGCGGCCGTAGGCGTTGAGGTGGCCGGCGTCGGTGGGGTGGGCCTCGGTGAGGGCTTGGGCGGTGGTGCGCGGGTCGTAGACGCTGGCGCTGCTGACGTGGACGAGGGGGCGGCCGGCGGCGGCGCGCAGGACGCGCTGGGTGCCGGTGACGTTGACGGCGTGCTGGTGGGCTTCGGCCCGGTGGCCGCGGGGCAGGTCGGCGACGGCGGCGGCGCAGTGGACGATGAGGTCGGCGCCGGTGAAGTCGGGGTCGGCCCGGGTGGCGTCCCAGGGCAGGTGGTGCCCCAGCGGGCCGGGGCGGCGGCCGTGGCAGGTGACGTCGAGGCCCAACCGGGCGGCGGCGCGGGCGAGATGGGAGCCGCAGAAGCCGGCGGCGCCGGTGATGGCGATGCGCATCAGCGGGTTCCTTCCGCGCGCAGGGTGAGGTGGGCGTAGCCGGGCAGGGCGGCGTGGCGGTCGACGCGGGCGCGGGTGACGTGGGGGTGGTGGGGGGCCAGGGCGAGGAGGGTGTCGGCGAGTTGGGTGCGGGCCAGGGCGGCGCCGGGGCAGGCGTGGGTTCCGGCGCCGAAGACGGCCTGGGTGGCGGCGGGGTCCTCGGGTGGGGTGCGGTGGTGGGCGCGGGCGGCGTGGCGGGCGACGAGGATGAGCCGGTCGCCGGCGCGCACGGGGTGTCCGGCGAGGGTGGCGTCGGCGGCGGCGGCTCGGGGCAGCAGTGGGGAGGGGGCGGTCAGGCGTAGGAGTTCGGCGGCGAGGGCGGGTGCGGTGTGTTCGTCGACGGCGGGCCACCGGCGGGCGTCGGCGCACCAGGCGACGGCTCTGGGCAGGGCGGCGACGGTGGTGTTGACGGCGGCGACGGCGAGCATGGCGTCGCGGGGGTCGGGCAGCAGGGCGGTGAGGCGGGCGGCGGCGTCGCCCGCCGTACGACTGTGGCGGCGGGGGCCGGGCAGGTGGTCGCGGGCGGTGGCGGCGGCGGCTTCGCGGGCGGCGCGGGCGAGTTGGCGGGGCGGGGCGCTGGTGCCGGTCAGGGCGGCGGCGGTGGTTGCGGCCAACTCCTCGGCGAGGTCGACGAGTTCGAGGGTGCCGGTGGCCAGGGCGGGGACGCGTTCGGCGAGGACGGCCTGCCACAGCGGGCGCAGTCGGGGCAGGGCGGCGGCGCCGAGGTCGGTGGCCAGGGCGCGGCGGGCGGTGCGGTGGTCGTCGCCGTCCTGGTCGAACAGGAGCCGGCCGCCGGTGAGTTGGGCGGCGGTGCCGCCGGTGGTGCCGGGTGCGGTGCGGGCCAGGGGGATGCGGGTGAGGGCGTGGCGGTAGGCGTCGGGGTCGTGGACGAGCAGGGTGCGGCCCAGGCGCAGGACGGGGCGGTGGCGGGTGGCGCAGAGCAGGGCGAACAGGAGCGGGTGGCTGCGCAGGTAGACGGTGCGGTCGCGGCGGCGGGCCCGGCGGGAGGCGGCGAGGGGCGGGGCTGGGGTGGTCATCAGGCCAACTCCCGTGCGCAGTGGGCGGATGCGGCGGCCCGGTCGGGTTTGCGGGAGCGGCCGGCGAGCGGGACGGTGCCGAACAGCAGGGCGTCGGGGCGGGCGGCGCCCATGCGCCTCAGCGGGCCCTCGAGTCGGGTGCGCAGTTGCTGGGGGTCGGTGCCGGGGGCGGGTTGGACGAGGGCGACGAGGCGTTCGTCGCCGTCGGTGTCGGGTACGCCGACGAGCAGGGCGAGTTCGACGCCGGGGATGTGCAGGGCGGGTTCGTACAGGCCGGGGTAGATGTTGCGGGCGCGGCGCAGCACCATGTCCTTGAGGCGGCCGGCGAGGACGATGCGGCCGTCGGGGGTGAGGGTGGCGCGGTCGCCGGTGCGGATCCAGGGGTCGGGTTCGTGGCCGAGGTAGCGGTGGCGGGCGCCGGGGCCGGTGAGGTGGAGTTCGCCGTCGTCGGCGAGGCGGGTGCGGATGCCGGGCAGGGGGTGGCCGACGAGGTCGCCGTCGTCGGTGTGGGCGCTCTTGTCGGTCTCTTCGACGGCGGCGGCGGGGAAGAGTTCGGTGAGGGCGTAGACGCTCCAGGCCTGGTCGGCGCCGGCGTGTTTGGCGCGGCGCAGCAGGGCGGCGTCGGCGGGGGCGGAGCCGGTCCACAGGGTGCCGGTGAGGTGGGCGCCGGCGGTGAGGGCGGTGCGCAGTTGGGGTGGGGTGAGGTAGGTGTGGGCGGGTGCGAGGTGGGTGAGTTGGCGGGCGAGGGCGGTGGGGGTGCGGGCGGGCAGGGCGACGGTGGCGCCGGCGGCGAGGGCGGGGGCGAGGACGAAGAAGGTGCCGCCGACGACGGTGGTGGCGGGCCGGGGGCGTACCAGGTCGGTGACGGTGTGCAGGCCGGCGGCGAGGCCGGCGTGGGTGTGGACGACGGCGCGGGGGCGGGCGGTGGTGCCGGAGGTGAAGACGATGACGGCGTCGGCGTCCGGGTCGTGGTGCCGGGGTGGGACGGGGGTGGTGGCGGGGCGCAGGCGGGGTGCGCAGCCGGGCAGGCGGTGGCCGAGGGTGGCGACGGGGCCGAGGGTGGTGAGGCGGGGCAGGTGGAGGTCGGCGCGGCGGGCGAGGGGTGCGGCCCAGCCGGTGGCGGCCTGGGCGGCGGCGTCGGCGAGGATGAGGCGGGGTGCGGCGAGGGCGAGGTGGGCGGCGAGGACGTCGGGTCCGGCGGTGGGGTCGAGGACGGCGACGCGCAGGCCGAGGCGGTGGGCGGCGAGCAGGGCGGCGAGGGCGCGGGGGCCCGGGCGCAGGGCGAGGCCGAGGGTGGCGCCGGGGGTGAGGCGGCGGGCGTGCAGGGCGGCGGCGTAGCCGTCGGCGAGGTCGGCGAGGTCGCCGCGGCGGATGCGGGTGCGGGTGGTGCCGGTGCGGGTGTGGTGCAGGACGGCGGGGCGGTCGGGGTGGTGGGTGCGCAGGGCGTGGGCGAGGTGGTCGAGCACGGCGGGTTTCCCCCAGTGGTGTCAGCGGATGTCGGCGGGGCGTGGGCCGGCGCCGCGTTCGAGGTACCAGCGGGCGGTGCCGATCACGCCGTAGGCGCGGATGCGGCGGGTGGAGTTCTGGACGACCATGTCGCGGCTGCGGGTGATGGCGGTGGTGTGGCGGCGGACCTGGTTGAGGAAGGCGCGGTCGGTGGGTGAGGGGCGCCGGGGCATGCCGCCGACGGCCTGGTAGAGGGCGGCGGTGATGGCCATGTTGTTGCCGGCGTGCATCCGGTAGGGGGCGAGGTAGCCGTGGCGGCGGTGGTGGGCGGGGCGGATGCGGCCGAAGAACGCGCCGAGGGCGACCAGGAGGCGGAAGAGCGCGCGGCCGGCCGGTCCGTGTTCGTCGCGGCGGGCGGTGACGCGGCCGCAGACCAGTGCGTCGCGGGCGAGGAGGGCGGCGCGGGCGGCGGCGGTCCAGCCGGGTTCGGGCAGGCAGTCGGCGTCGGTGCGGGCGAGCAGGGTGGCGCCGTGGGCGATGGCGTGGCGGAAGGCGGTGTCGACGGCGCAGCCGACGCCCTTCTCCGGTTCGACCAGGATCTGGACCGGGAAGGGGGCGTGGGCGGCGAAGGCGCGGACGGTGGCGACGGTGGCGTCGGTGGAGCCGTTGTCGGCGACCAGGAGGGTGAAGTCGCGGTCGTGCTGGGCGGCGAGGGCGCGTAGGGCGCCGTCGATCCGGGCTTGCTCCTGGTAGGCGGGGATGATCACCCAGAGGGTCATGAGGCCTCCCAGACCATGGTCATCAGGGAGACGCCGCCACCCAGGCCGATCATCAGGGCCTTCTCCCCCGGCTTCAACTGCTCTTTGACGCGGTCGAGTTGGATGCCGATGGTGGCGCTGGCGACGTTGCCGAGTTCGGGTACGGTGAGCACCAGCCTGTCGGCCGGGGCGCCGGTGAGTTCGACGAAGCGCTCCAGGTAGGGGGCGGTGACCTGGTGCACCAGCACCCGGGCGTAGTCGTCCCAGGTGAGGCCGGTGCGTTCGGCGAGGGCGGCCAAGGCGGCGGGGCCGATCTGTTCGAAGATGCCGCGCAACTCCTTGCCGCCGCCGCGGAAGTAGCTGTACTCGTCGCCGCGCGGGTGGCGTGAGCCGCCGCCGGGGATGCCGCCGGCCTGCCAGTGTTCGGAGGCGGTGACGGTGGCGGTGTCGAGGATGCCGCCGCGTTCGACCGGTTCGACGATGACGGCGGCGCCGGCGTCGCCGAAGGTGTAGCCGGCGAAGGCGTCGCGCAGGGCGGCGGCGTCGGCGGGGTCGCGGCGCATCGCGCGGCTGGGGGTCTCGCCGGTGACCACCAGGGCGCGGCGGGCGCGGCCGGCGAGGATCATCGCGCGGGCCAGGTCGATCCCGTTGAGGAAGCTGTTGCAGGCGTTGCTGACGTCCAGGGCGTGGGCGCGGGTGCCGAGTTCGGACTGGACGATGTGGGCGGTGGCGGGCTCGCAGATGTCCCTGGTGGCGGAGGCGAAGAGCAGCAGGTCGACGTCGCCCGGGTCGAGGCCGCGGGCGGCCAGGGCCCGGCGGGCGGCGGCGGTGGCGAGGGTGGAGGCGTACTCGTCGTCGGCGGCGAAGTGGCGGGTGCGGATGCCGGTGGCCTTCTCGAGCATCCGCTCGGGCAGGGCGAGTTTGGCGTGGGCGGTGATCTCGTCCTGGAGCTGCTGGGAGGTGATCCTGCGGGCGGGCAGGTGGGAGCCGACGGCGGTGATGCCGATCCTCGGTGTCGCTGCTGGAAGCATGGCCCCATGCTGCGGGGCGGGCGCCGGGGCCCACCTGAGTACGGGTACTCAGGTGGGCCGGGACGGATACCCGTTCGGGTCGTGCGGGCTACCCGGGCGGGTGCGGGTGCCGGTCCCGTACGGGGGCGGGGCCGGGGGCCGGCTGTCAGACCCGGGAGGCAGACTGGGGGCGGACCACCCGCGCGAGATGAGGACGACACCATGGCCGACCGGCCCCTGACACTGATGGCAGTGCACGCCCACCCCGACGACGAGGCCACCGGCACCGGCGGCGTCCTCGCCCGCTACGCCGCCGAGGGCATCCGCACCGTCCTGGTCACCTGCACCGACGGCGCCTGCGGCGACGGCCCCGGCGGCGTCAAGCCCGGCGAGGACGGGCACGACCCGCAGGCGGTGGCCGCCCTGCGCCGCGAGGAGCTCGAGGCCAGCTGCCGCGTCCTCGGCGTCGACCACCTCGAACTGCTCGGCTACGGCGACTCCGGGATGATGGGCTGGCCCGCCAACGACGCCCCCGGCTCGTTCTGGAACACCCCCGTCGCCGACGGCGCCGCCCGCCTGGCCGAGCTGATCCAGCACTACCGACCGGACGTCGTCGTCACCTACGACGAGAACGGCTTCTACGGCCACCCCGACCACATCCAGGCCCACCGCATCACCATGGCCGCCCTGGACCTGGCCCCCGGCCTGGCACCCAAGGTGTACTGGACCACCGCGCCGCACTCGGCGATGAAGCGCTTCGGCGAGGTGATGCGGGAGTTCGGCGCCGACTGGGACGTGCCGGCCTCGGAGTCGGCCGAACCGGACGGCGAGGGCGGGGAGGCCGCCGGGGCCGGGTCGGCCGTCGAGGCCCCCGAGCTGCCGCCGATCGGGCTGCCGGACGAGGAGGTCACCACCTGGGTGGACACCCACGCCTACGGCGGCCAGAAGTACGACGCGCTGGCCGCCCACGCCAGCCAGGGCGAGAACATCTTCTTCCTGCGGATGGGCAAGGAACGCTTCACCGAGCTGATGGGCACGGAGACCTTCCTCCGCGTCCGCGACACCACCGGAGCGCCGCTGCCCGAGCAGGACCTGTTCGCCGGCCTGCGCTGACGCGACGCGCGCCCGCCCCGGTCCCTGCGGGTAACGGACCGGGGCGGGCGGGCTGGTTCGGACCCTGGTCGGTCAGTGGAGCTGGGAGAAGACGAAGGAGAATTCGGCCCGCTGGGCCCTCAGCTGGTACTGCGGCAGCGGGCTCGGGCCACAGGAGGCGGTGCCGATGCCGTGCAGGGCGTGGTCGAGGTTGACCCACACGGTGTCACCGGGCGTGAGGTCGGTGAGGTGGGTGGCCGCGTCGAGTTGCTCGGTGGTCCAGCGGCGGGCGGTGAGGTGGAACGCCGGGTCGCCCTCGATGCGCAGGCCGCCGATCTCGGCCCAGCGGACGTCGGCTCGTGCGCCGTTCTCCTGCGGGCGCAGGTAGGGCGTCTGCAGGCCGTCGACGGTGGACTCGTGGCGAGCGAGTCTGGCGGCGGATTTGGTGTCCGGGTAGGCCTCGCCGGGGCCGGCACCGAACCAGCGCACTGTGTCGGCGCAGGCGAGGGCGAGTCGCACGCCCAGGCGGGGCAGTGGTGCGGGCCATTCGCCGTCGGGGCTCACGGACACGGTCAGCCGCAGGCGGCCGCCGTCGGAGGTCCAGCGGTAGACCGTGGCGAGGCCGAACTCCGAGGCGGCCGGGGCCACTCGGGTTCGCACGGTCAGCGCGTTCTCGCCGGGTTCCACCGCGTCGAGCCGGTGGCGCATGCGGTGCAGGCCCAGGTCGCGCCACAGTTTGGCGTCGCAGTTGCCGGTCAGCCAGTCCGTGCCCTCGTCGTTGTCGGTGGGTGCCCGCCACACGTCCAGCCGCAGTTCGCTCACCTCGATGGCGCCGATGGCCTTGGGTGCGCCGGTGCGGGCGTCGAAAGCGGCCGGGCCCAGCGTGATCACGCCGTCGCCCGCGACGGGCCCGAGAACCGGGCGGACGGCCGGGCGCAGGACCGGAAGCGGCCGTGCGGCCACCGGGATCTGGCCCCACGCGATCTCGTGGCCCTCGGGCGCCCAGGCGGTGTCGGCGGCCAGCACGGCCCGGACCGTCCACTGCGTCTCGACGGCCTCGTGTCCGGCGGGCGGCTGGGGCAGCTTCACGTCCGCCGACTCGCCGGGTGCGAGCGCCGGCACGGACAGGCTTCCGGATGCGACCGTTTCGCCGTCCGCCTGGTACGACCACTCGAAGGCCAGTGCGGACAGGTCGGCGAAGTCGTACCCATTGGTGACCCGTACGCTGCCCCCGGTCCCGTCGGGCACGATGCGGACGGGTTCGATGACCTTCTTGTACTCCACCAGGCCGGGTGAGGGCCGGCGGTCGGGGAAGAGCAGGCCGTCGCAGACGAAGTTGCCGTCGTGCAGTTCCTCCCCGAAGTCGCCGCCGTAGGCGTAGCCGAGCCCGGGGTGGGCGATGCCGTGGTCGATCCACTCCCAGACGAAGCCGCCCTGCAGCCGGTCGTAGGCCTCGAAGAGCCGCTGGTAGTCGGCGAGTCCGCCGGGGCCGTTGCCCATGGCATGGGCGTACTCGCAAAGGATGAAGGGGAGTTCGCGGCGCTTGCGGGTACCGCCGTCCAGTTCCTTGCCGATCTGTTCGACCTCGGCGTGGCCGGCGTACATCCGCGAGTACATGTCGGTGTCCCGGCAGCTCCCGTCGCCCTCGTAGTGCACGAGGCGGGAGGTGTCGCGGGCGTGGATCCATTCGGCCATCGCGGTCAGGCCGCGTCCGGTGCCGGCCTCGTTGCCGAGTGACCAGATGATGACCGACGGGTGGTTCTTGTCCCGTTCGACCATGCGGGCGGCGCGGTCGAGCAGCGCCGGGGTCCAGCGGTCGTCGTCGGCGGGGTTGTCGCGCCAGGCCTGTTCGACGAAGCCGTGGGTCTCCAGGTCGCACTCGTCGATGACCCACAGGCCGTACTCGTCGCACAGGTCGAGGAATGCCGGGTGCGGCGGATAGTGCGAGGTGCGGACCGCGTTGAGGTTGTGGCGCTTCATCAGCAGCACGTCCTGGCGCATGGTCTCCAGGTCGAGGGCGCGCCCGCTCTCGCGGTGCCACTCGTGGCGGTTGACGCCCTTGAAGAGCACCGCCCTGCCGTTGACCTTGATCAGACCGTCCGCCGACTCCACGGTCCGGAAGCCGATCCGCAGCGGCACGCGCTCGCCCTCGGTGGTCAGCTCTCCCTCGTACAGCGTCGGCACCTCGGCCGACCAGGGGCACACCGGCACCGTGACCGTCTCCCCCGTCGCGATGTCGATGTCCAGGGCGGGCACGGTCACCCGGCCCTCGATGTCGGAGTCGACGAGCAGGGTGCCCCGGCCGGTGCGGTGGTCGTAGGAGGCGTGCACGAAGAAGTCGCCCGCGCTGCCCGCCGGGCGGTGCAGCAGGGTGACGTCGCGGAAGATGCCGGGCAGCCACCACTGGTCCTGGTCCTCCAGGTACGAGCCGGCCGACCACTGGTGGACGCGGACGGCGAGCACGTTGCCGCTTCGCTCGAGCAGGTGTCCGACGGCGAACTCGTGCGGCAGGCGGGAGCCCTTGAACTCCCCGATGTCCGTGCCGTTGAGCCAGACGCGGGCGCAGGACTCGACGCCGTCGAAGCGCAGCACCGCGCCGCCGTCGGCCGGCCAGTCCTCGGGCAGGTCGAAGACGCGCAGGTGGTCACCGGTCGGATTCTCCGTCGGTACGCGCGGCGGGTCGACCGGGAACGGGTAGCGGTGGTTGGTGTAGGCGGGCCGGCCGAAGCAGCCGTCTCCCTGGAGCACCCAGTGCCCCGGGACCACCACCCGCGCCCAGTCGCCGGCGTCGAATCCGGGCTCGGCGAAGGAGTCGTCCTCGGCGTCGGCCGTCGGTGACACGCGAAGTCGCCAACTTCCGTTGAGTGACAGGGCCTTGGCGTCCGATAGGGGGTACCAGGCGCGGGGGGTCAGGGCCCCGCGGCCTGGGGAGTAGTCCTCGACGTAGTGGTTGGTCATGCGCTTGACCGCTCCCTGCGTTGTTCGCTGACGATCTGCCGACCCTGCCCCGGTGCACATTAGCGCGTCGCGACGGCCCTGGAGTGCTTGAGTCGGTTGTCGTCCGATCGGACTTCGTTGTGCCGCTCGTACTTCCCCGTGAGGCGGTGACACCGGGGCCGGCCAGGGTGGTCGGCCCCGTCACCGGCCCCGTCGTGCGCGCGAGTGCGCAGGTCAGGAGCGGGGTCGGTGGCGCGCGGGAGGGCGGGCGGCCGGGAGAATGGTGCGGACAGTTGCTCGCAGTACAGAGTCGTACAGAGCTCGACGCACAGAGAAAGCGAAACCCCCACCATGGATCTCGGCGTGCGCTGGAAGCTGCACGGCGACGGGCGTACGCCCGCGCCGGGAGCGGTCGTCCGCCCCGACGAACGGCTCTCCTGGCCCCGCACGGCAGGGCTCGGCGCCCAGCACGTGGTCGCCATGTTCGGCGCGAGCTTCGTCGCCCCGGTGCTGATGGGGCTGGACCCCAACCTGGCGATCATGATGTCCGGCGTCTCGACCGTGATCTTCCTGCTGGCCACCCGCGGCAAGGTGCCCAGCTACCTCGGCTGCTCGTTGTCCTTCGTCGGGGTCGCCGCGGTGATCCGGGCGCAGGGCGGCACCAGCGCGACGGTGACCGGCGCGGTGCTCGTGGTGGGCGTCGTGCTGTTCCTGGCGGGCCTGGCGGTCCAGTACTTCGGGGCGCGGATCATCCACGCGACGATGCCGCCGATCGTCACCGGCGCCGTCGTCATGCTGATCGGCTTCAACCTGGCCCCCGTGACCGCCTCGACGTACTGGCCGCAGGACCAGTGGACGGCGCTGCTGGTGATGCTGTTCACCGGGCTCGCGGTGGTGTGCCTGCGCGGCTTCTGGTCGCGGGTGGCGATCTTCCTGGGGCTGGTCTTCGGGTACGGGATCTCCTTCGTGTTCGACCGGGTCTTCGGAAAGATCCACTCGGTGGACGGCGGCGGGCACATGACCGACCACTGGCGCCTGGACCTGTCCGGCGTCGGCAAGGCCGACTGGATCGGCCTGCCCGCCTTCCACGGCCCCTCCTTCCAGTGGTCCGCGATCCTGGTCGCGCTGCCCGTGGTGATCGCGCTGATCGCGGAGAACGCCGGGCACGTCAAGGCGGTGGGCGAGATGACGGGCGAGAACCTGGACGACAAGCTGGGCACCGCGATCTCGGCCGACGGCGTCGGCTCCGTGCTCTCCACCGCGCTCGGCGGCCCGCCCAACACCACGTACTCCGAGAACATCGGCGTGATGGCCGCCACCCGCGTCTACTCCACCGCCGCCTACTGGGCCGCGGCCGGCTTCGCGCTGCTGTTCGGCATCTGCCCGAAGTTCGGCGCCGTGGTGGCCGCGATCCCCGGCGGGGTGCTCGGCGGGATCACGGTCATCCTGTACGGCATGATCGGCCTGCTCGGCGCGCAGATCTGGATCAAGTCCGGGGTCGATCTGCGCAACCCGCTGAACCTGGTGCCGGCGGCGGCGGGCATCATCATCGGCATCGGCAACGTGACGCTGAAGTTCACCGACACCTTCAGCCTCAGCGGGATCGCGCTGGGGACGCTCGTCGTCATCACCGGCTACCACGCCCTGCGGGCGCTGGCCCCGGCCCACCTCAAGGCCCAGGAGCCGTTGCTGGACGAGGGCACCTCCTCCTACGACGAGCCGCCCCTGGGCGAGGGGGAACGGCGCGCCCCGTAGGCGCCGTTCAGGACCGGCGGGAGCGGGCGGAAGCCACTTCCGCCGGGGAGAAGAGGACAACAGGCCCGGACCGCAGTCGATGCGGTCCGGGCCTGCTGTTTCAGATGTCGCCGAACTCCCCGCTGCGGACGGCGGCGACGAACGACTTCCAGGCCTCGGACGGGAAGACCAGGGCCGGGCCGTGGGGGTCCTTGGAGTCACGGACTCTGCCCGGGTGCGCGTCATCTACCTCGATGCAGCCGCCCTGCCCGTTGCTGTAGGTGCTCTTGCGCCACGCGGCGTCGGTCAGGTCAAGACGGTCGGCCATGACGCTCCCCTCAGACATCACCGAACTCGCCGCTGCGGACAGCGGCGACGAACGACTTCCAGGCCTCGGACGGGAAGATGAGGGCCGGGCCCTGAGGGTCCTTCGAGTCACGGACGGGCGCCAGACCGGGGAAGTTAGGAGCCACCTCGACGCAAGATCCGCCGTTGTTGCTGTAACTGCTCTTGAACCATGCGGCGTCGGACAGGTCTACAGGGCGAATCATGACGTTCCTCTCACGCCTTGCTTGCGGATCATCTCCAGCGACGCGGCCTTCGACAGCGCTTCCACCTGGAGCTGATGGTAGTCCCGCTCCCAAGCCTGGGCGGTCTCAGCGTCTCGCGCGAGGAAGCCACGCAGCTGGCACTCCGAGTATGCCAGGATTGTTCGATCCGCCAGAGTCAGCAGCGTGACCATCATGGTGAACGGCAGCTCTTCCGCGAGTGAGAACGGCGCCACCTGGATGGTGATGTTCGGACGGCTCGCGAGGTCTTCAAGATGCGCCAACTGCCGCGCCATGACCTTGGGCCCGCCCACCGTGCGCAGCAGAGCCCCTTCGTCCAGGACGAAGTGCAGTCGCGGCGCTGACCGCTGGTTGAGCAGCTTCTGCCGAGTGGCCAGGAAGTCGAGTCGATCTGTGGCCTGTTCCTCGGTGATGCTGCCGCGCCGCACGGCTGCGGCCGCGAAGGCTCCGGCGTACTCCATCGTCTGGGCCAGACCGGGCACGATGCCCAGCTCGAAGTGGGAGATCCCTTGGGCTTTCGCCTCTTGCTGCGCGTACTCGGGGAAGCCTTCCAGCAACGATGATCCGCTGAGACTCCAGTACGTCAGTTCCAATGTTCCACCGGTATCGAGAGCCTTGTCGGCGCTTCGAACCCAGTCAAGTGTGGGATTGCGCGTCCCTCTTTCAAGGTTGGAAATCTGACTATCGCTCAGGTTTGTCAGCTCGCCGAGTTGGGTTTGCGTCAGGCCTGCTGTCTTTCGCAGCTTGCGTAGTTGGGCCCCGAACGCCTTGAGGGGTGACGCCGATGGATCCAGCTGCGTCTCACGCATCGTCAGTCCTCCGCCGCTACACGAATCCCACCCATGGAAACTGTCAAGTGGGAAAGCCTTCCGATCGTAGGGGATGGAACGCCACCATGGCTACACCCGGTCATTCGCCGGACGCACAGCGCAACCACTGGAGACCCCTATGCCTGACGGCCAGAACCCCCCTCCCCCCTTCCAACTCCACAAAGTGGTAAGGGACTTCAGCTCGCTGGAGAACGGACAGCCGCGCGAGGGCGTCTTCGTCGAGATGCTGCTCGGGAAGGCGGTACTGCGCCCGCTGGGGGAGACCACTCCCCACCAGCGCGTCGACCCGGCCTTCCTCCGGTCGCTCGACCCTCGGGAGATCGCGCCGGGCACCTGGGGGAACCCGCGCCGGCGGCCGCTGTGACCATCGAATTCCCCACACCTGGAGCAGAGTTGAGCAGGACCCGCCTCATGAACCGTCCCCCCGCCCGGCGTTCGGGCCAGCAGGCCTTCGTCCTCCTCGAGGACCCCGACCGATCCGACGACTTCCTCGTCCTCCTGGTCGACCGCGTCCACGAGGACGGCATGACCCTGCCCGGTGGCAGCGCCGAGCAGGACGAGCTCCCCCACCTCGCCGCCCGCCGCCACCTCGAGACGGAGACCGGGCTCGTCCTCGCCCTCCGGACCATCCTCACCATCGACTACGTGCCCGCCGCCGAGTTCCCCGAGGGCGTCGCCTTCGTCCACTCGGGCGGGATGATCACGCCCCGACAGGCCGAGACCGTCCGCTGCCACCAGCCGCCCGCCGACATCCGAGGCCTGCACTGGGTCCCCCAGGCCAAGCTGCGCGAGGTCATGGCCGACGACCAGTACCGGCGCGTCGAGGACGCCTGGGACGCCTGGGAGCACGGCGCCGGTCTCCCGCTGCTCATCCGGGGTGTTCCGGTCCCGGTGGGCTGATCAGCACCGGAACGCCCGGCATCAAAGGGATTGACATCGGTTCGGGCGTCCTGAGCGAGTCCCGGATCGCCCAGCTCGCCGACTACAACGTCGAACTGGACACCCCCACCGGCTCCTGACCCGGGGCCGAGGGCTCGCCCGCGCCACGGATTCTGGACTTGTGGGTCCATTTTCGGCTGCCTAACGTGCTGGACGTTCCCTCCCGAACGAGCCCGCACAGGAAGGCCATCCCCCATGCACGCGATCCGGATCGAGGAGCACGGCGGCCCCGCGGTCATGCGCTGGACCGAGCTGCCCGACCCCACCCCCGGCCCCGGCGAGGCACTGGTGCGCCTGGGCGCGGCCGGCGTCAACTACATGGACGTCGGCGCCCGTTCGCAGGGCACCGGCGGCTGGGCGGCCCCCACCGTCCTCGGCGCCGAGGGCATGGGGTACGTCATCGCCCTCGGTGCGGGGGTGACGGAGGTGGCCGTCGGCGACCGGGTCGCCTGGTTCTACCACCCGGGCAGCTACGCCGAGTTGCTCGCCGTCCCGGTGACGTCCCTGGTCAAGGTGCCCGACGGGGTGCCGGACGAGGTCGCGGGCGGCCTGCTGATGCAGGGCCTGACCGCCAACCACCTGAGCACCGAGACCTACCCCGTCGGCCCCGGCGACACCGCCGTGGTGCACGCCGCCGCCGGCGGGGTCGGCCTGCTGCTCACCCAGCTGGTCAAGGCCCGCGGCGGCCACGTGATCGGCTTGGTCTCGCGCGAGGAGAAGGCTGCTGCCGCGAAGGAGGCCGGCGCCGACCACGTGCTGGTCCACTCCGGCGCCGGATTCGAGGAGCAGGTGCGGCAGCTGACCGGCGGCCGCGGCGCCGACGTCGTCTACGACGGCGGCGGCGCCGACACCTTCCTCTCCTCCCAGCTGGCCCTGCGC
Organism: Kitasatospora sp. NPDC001683; assembly: GCF_053596495.1. NCBI lineage: Bacteria > Bacillati > Actinomycetota > Actinomycetes > Kitasatosporales > Streptomycetaceae > Kitasatospora > Kitasatospora sp. NPDC001683. The sequence continues at coordinate 51,339 of NZ_JBSFGK010000009.1, read as the reverse complement.
CCGCACGGCGTGCACGCCTACTACGGCCCCTTCATGGGCGTCCCGACGCTGCGGCCCACCGACCTGCCGAACAGCATCCTGCTCACCTACCCGGTGGTGCACCACCACGTCCCCACCCGCGAGGCCCTGCTGCGGCGCAGCGGCGAGCTGTTCGACCTGGTCCTGGACGGGCGGCTGACCCAGCGGATCGGCGGCCACTACCCGCTGGCCGGGGCGGCCCGGGCGCACGCGGACCTCGAATCCCGCGGCACCACCGGCAAGCTGGTGCTCCTGCCCTGACCGCGGGGTGACGGGACCGTACGACCACAACTCCGGGAGGGCAACGTGACGCTGACCCGCAAGGGCGCCGCGACCAGGCAGCGCATCGTCGAGGGCGCGGCCGGGCAGATCCGCGAGGCGGGCGTGTTCGCGCTGCGCCTGGAGGACGTGATGACTCGCACGGCGACCAGCAAGAGCCAGCTGTTCCACTACTTCCCGGGCGGCAAGGACGAGTTGCTGCTGGCCGTCGCCCGCCACGAGGCGGGCCGGGTGCTGGACGACCAGCAGCCGGAGCTGGGCTCCCTGACCTCCTGGGAGGCCTGGCAGCGGTGGCGCGACAAGGTCGTGGCCCGCTACCGGGCCCAGGGGGTGAACTGTCCGCTGCACACGGCGCTGTCCCAGCTGGGGTCGACGACCGACGCGGCGCGGGCGGTGGCCGCGCGGTTGCTGGAGCAGTGGCAGGAGCAGCTCGCCGTCGGCATCCGCCACCTCCAGGGCAGTGGCGAGGTCGCGGCGGGCCTGGATGCGGACCGGGAGGCGGCGGCGCTGCTGGCGGGGGTCCAGGGCGGGGTGCTGATCCTGCTGGCCACGGGCTCCACCGTCCACCTGGAGGCGGCCCTGGACGTGGGCCTGGATCGGTTGCGCGGGGCCCGGCCCACGCCCTGATGGTCTGGACCAGCTGCCGGAATTGTGGCAGGGGACACGTCCCGCGGCCTGTGTCGTGAGAAGGGTCACCCGCGGCGGGCAACCGGTGCGGCGGACGGCGACGACGCCCGTGGGGACTGGGCGGGCGGCGCTTCGGCACGGGCGAAGGGCCTGTCCGCTTCGGGACCTTGGTCGCGAATCCGGTCGACCTTCGGCCCGGTGGTGACATGTCCCAACCCGGGCAACCGTGGACGGTCGCCCGGTGTGACCGGGCGATGGCGCCGCCCAAGCGTGGGCGGCGCCGTTCCCTGCCGTCTACCCGGCGCACGGCGTGCGTGACAAGCGCGCAGCCGTACGCTCCGGAGGACCCCGAAGCCCATGTCCCAGACCATCGACAACGCCCCGTATACCGCCTTCCACCGCCGGCTGGCCCTCGCCTGTTCCGGTGGGCCGCTGCTCGACGGCTACATCCTGAGCATCGTCGGCGTCGCCCTGATCGGGATGCGCCCCGACCTGGGCCTGTCCACCGCGCAGGTCAGCCTGATCGGCGCCGCCGCCCTGGTGGGCATGTTCGTCGGCGGCGCCCTGTTCGGCGTGCTGACCGACAAGATCGGCCGGGAGGTGATGTACACCGCCGACCTGCTGGTGATGGTCGTCTGTTCGGTGCTCTCCTTCTGGGTCGACTCGGTGTGGGCGATCACCGTGCTGCGCTTCGTGCTCGGCATGGCGGTTGCCGCCGACTACCCGATCGCCACCTCCCTGCTCGCCGAGTGGCTGCCCGCCAAGCACCGGGGCCGCCTGCTCGGCCAGCAGATCGTCGCCTGGTACGCCGGCTCGGTGCTCGCCTACGTGGTGGGCTACCTGTTCCTGGAGCTGGCCGGGCCGGGCAGCTGGCGGTGGATGCTGGCCAGCTCCACGGTGCTGTGCGTGGTCTTCTTGGTGATCCGCCGCGGCTCGCCGGAGTCGCCGCGCTGGCTGGCCGCCAACGGGCGGGTCGGCGACGCGGTGCGCGTGGTGGAGAAGCACCTCGGGGTGCGGGTCGACGGCCGCGAGCTGATGCCCGACCCGGCCGAGCGCGCCCGGCGCGCCAGCGGGCTGCGGCTGCTGCTGACCCCGCCCTACCGGCGCCGCACCCTGTTCTGCGGCCTGTTCTTCCTCTGCCAGGTCGGCCCGCTGTTCGCGATGCTCACCTTCGGCCCGCAGATCCTGTCCTCCTTCGGCATGCCCGGCGGCACCGTGATGGAGACCCTGGGCACCGGGCTGATCAGCCTGGTCTTCCTGCTGGGCTGCTACCCGGCGCTGCGCCTGATCGACACCAAGGGCCGACGCCCCGTCATCATCTGGTCCTTCGCGCTGATGACCGTCCCGCTGGCCCTGCTGGGCGTTTGGCCCAGCGCGCCGGCCGCCGTGGCGCTGACCGCGCTGTGCGCGTACGCGTTCCTGTGCGGCGGGCCGAACGTGCTCGACTGGACCTACCCCAACGAGCTGTTCCCGACCGAGATCCGGGCCACCGCCGTGGGGGTGGCGACCTCGGTGAGCCGGATCGGCGCGGCGGTGGGCACCTACCTGCTGCCGCTGTCGCTGACCGGGCTGGGCACCGGGCCGACCATGCTGATCGCCGCCGGCGTGACGGCGCTCGGCCTGCTGGTGTGCGCGCTGTGGGCGGAGGAGACCCGCGGCACGGCGCTGGGCGCGGCGCCGGCCGCCGCCCGTACGGCGGGCGCCAAGGCGGGGCCGGTCGTCCCGGCGCAGCGCGTGCCGCAGACGGCGCGCAGCTGACGGCCGGCACGTGAGCGGCGCTGCCCGGGTGTTCCCGGGCGGCGCCGCCGTCGGTTTACCGGGCGGCGTTCAGGCCCTCCAGGACGTGGGAGTACACCTCCCGGACGAGGAACGGGGGGCGCCGGGGGTGGGGCGGGAGCGGGTCGTCGCGTTCGACGCCCGGGGGCAGGCCGCCGGTGACGGGTCTGAGCGGGCGCTCGCGGTGGAAGGCGAAGTACGTCCAGAAGTCGGCGGCCAGTGGCACGGCCGCCACGCCCGGCGGTGTGGGCCAGGGCTCGCCGGTCTGGGGGTGGTAGGGGACGACGGCGATGTCCGGGAGGTGGTCGGGCGGCGGCAGGCCCGGTCCGGCCAGGACCGCGCGCCGGGCCGGACCGGCCGCCGGGAGCGCCAGCTGACCGAGGAGCACGCGCAAGGCGTTGGCGAGCGGGCCGCCGGGGAGGGTGACGGGCGAGCCCTGTGCGGCGTGGACCAGGTGGGCCAGCGTCACGCAGGCCTCCGCCTCCCAGCGGATGTTCCACTCCCCGTCCGCCTCCAACGGCGCGGTGGCGCAGCGTGGTTGGGTGAACGAGGCCCAGTCGGCGAGCGGGCGGGCCGGGCCCGTGGGGACGGGGCGCACGGCGGCCCGTTCCAGCCAGGTGGTCTGCCACAGGGAGCAGTCGTCGATCCTGGTGGCCACCTTGCGGCCGCAGCCGGCGCAGGTGAGGTTCGGGCCGTAGCGGCCGTCGATGCCGCAGCAGGCGCCGAGCTCACGCCGCTGGATGAGGGCGGTGCCGTGGGCGTCGCCGGGGGCCATCAGGATCGAGCGGGCCTGCCCGGCGGCGTCCTCGGCGACGGCGTAGGTGCCCGATTCCATCAGGACGGGCATCGGGTGGCCGTTGCCGTACACGAAGCCGGCGTAGACGGGGAAGGCGACCCGCGTCAGCGGCCCGGTCAGCGCGGTGCCGCACCCCTTGCACTCGAAGACCTCCACGCCCGCCCGCTCCCCTTTCGTCCGCACCGCCGACGGGCGAGTATCGCGGTCCGGGCGGACTGCGGCCAACGGTTTTCCGGGCGCACTGCCGGGTTCGCCGCCCCGGTACTCCGCCTGCCCCGGGGGCGGGTGGGCGGCTTTGTCAAGCCCGTACCGGGGCCGCCCGTTCGGCAGTAACCTCGGCCCTCTGCAACGACGGCCCTGGCAGGGCGAATTGGAGGCGGCAGGTGGCCGAGGGGAAGGCCGGGGGCGGCGACGGGGACGGGCGGGAGGACGGGCCGCTGCACGAGCGCGAGGCCGAACTCCGGTCGGCGGCGCAGGCGATCGAGGCGCTGACCCGGCCGGCCGGTACCGGGGTCGGGGAGCTGCTGCTCTACACCGGTGCGGCCGGGCTGGGCAAGACCGCGATGCTGACGAAGGTGCGCCGGGCGGCGCAGCAGGCGGGCTGCACGGTGCTGTTCGCCCGGGGCGGGCAGCGGCAGTGCCACGAGCCGTTCCACGTGGTGCGCCAGCTGGTGCGCCCGGTGCTGTCGGCCCTGTCCGACGACGAGCGGGCGCGGGTCTTCGGGCCGTGGGAGGACGTCGTCGGCCCCGCGGCGGGACTGCGGCCGCCCGGCGGGCAGCTCGATCCCCAGGGGGTCCGCGACGGGCTGGACTTCGTCCTCACCCGCCTGGTGCAGCTGCGTTCGCCGGTGGCCGTGCTGATCGACGACCTGCACTGGGCCGACCCGGAGTCGCTCGGCTGGCTGGCCGGCTTCGCGGTCCGCGCCCGGGAGCTGCCGGTCCTGCTGGTGCTCGCCTGCCGCGACGAGTTCCCCGACGACGCGCTGGCGCTGCAGCGCGGCCTCGCCGACCGGGCGGACCGCCGGCACGAACTGCGCCCGCTCCAGCCCGCCTCGGTCGCGCACCTGGTCCGCGCGGCCCTGGGCGCACGGGCCGAGGACGCCTTCTGCCGCCACGTCTGGGCGGTCACCGCCGGGAACCCGTACGAGACCGCCGCCCTGCTGCGCGAGGTGGCCGACCAGCGGCTCGACCCGGTCGAGGAGAGCACCGGGCTGCTGCGCGAGATCGCCGCCACCGCCCGCGGGATGACGCTGCGGCACTGGCTGGACCGGCTCGGCCCCACCGCGCTGCGCTTCGCCTGGGCGGCGTCGGTCCTGGACACCGACATCCGCCCCGACCTCGCCGCCGCCATCTGCGCCCAGGGGCCCGAGACCGCCGCCCAGTCCGTCCGGGAACTGCGCCGCCACCGGGTGCTGACCAACACGGCGGCGGGCCGGCTGGAGTTCGTCCACCCGCTGATCGCCACCTCGGTCTACCAGTCGATGCCGCCGGCCGCCCGGACCGGGATGCACGGGGTCGCCGCCGTCGAGGTCGAGAACGCCGGCCTCGGCCTGCCGGCCGCCTCCCGGCACCTGCTGGAGATCCTGCCCGAAGGGGACGGCGCCATCGTCGACAAGCTGCGCCGGGCGGCCCGCGAGCACCTGGCCATCGGCGCGCCCGAGGCCGCGCAGCGCTGCCTGCGCCGCGCCGTCAGCGAGCCGCCCGCCGACGAGGACCGGGCCTCGGTGCTCTACGAACTCGGCTGCTCGGCCCTGCTCACCGACCCGGCGACCACGGTCAACCAGCTGCGCCTGGCCCTCGCCGACCCGTACGGTCTGGACCCGCGGCTGCGGGTGGACGCGACCTTCCGGCTCGCCCAGGCCCTCGCCCACAGCGACCGGGTCGGCGAGGCCGCCGCGCTGTGCGCGCAGGAGGCCTCGCGCACCCCGCCCGGCCCGGGGCGGATGCGCCTGGAGGTCGCCCACTTCATGTTCGGCGCGTTCCAGTCCGAGGACGCGGACGGCCCCGGACGCTCCCGCCGGCTCGCGCAGTTCCACCGGACGCTGGACACGGTCCGCCTGGCCTTCACCGACACCGACTTCACCGACACCGATCCGGACGACGGGGCCCCGGGCGGGGCCCTGTTCGAGCACGACGGCCTGGCCCACGCGGTGGCCGTGCTGCGCTGCTGGGACCTCACGCTGCGCGGCGCCGACCGCGCGCGGGCGCTCGCCCTGGCCGACTCCGCGCTGCCGCAGGGCCGGCTGCCGCGCAGCCTCGGCTGGACCAACACCACCTGGGGCTTCGAGCTGCCCGGGATCCTGGGCATCAGCTACCTGTACGCCGACCGGGCCGACCGGGCCGAGGAGCTGTTCACCGAGGCGGTGCGCGCCTACGAGGTCGCCGGATGGAGCGGTGGCCACCTCGGCTTCGCCTACCTGCTGACCGGCATGCTGCGGTTCCGCTGCGGCGCCCTCGCCGAGGCCGAGGACTACCTGCGCCGGGCGCTGCGCACGGCCGGGCGGATCGGGCCGGGCACCCCGCTGCACTGGGATGCGGTGGGGGCGTTGGCCGAGACCCTGGCGGCGCGCGGCCGGGTGGAGGAGGCGCTGGCGCTCGCGCGCGAGCACGCCTTCGGTCCGCCGTACCCGACGGTGATGGGGCTGCCCGACGCTCCCACGCTGTACGGCCGTCTGCTGCTGGCGGCGGGCGACGCGGCGGGCGCGGCCGAGGTGCTGACGGCCGCCGGCGCGGCGCTGGACGCGCGCAGGTGGCGCAACACGGTGTGGGCGCCGTGGCTGGGGCACCTGGCGCGCGCGGTGGCCCACGACCAGCCGGAGCGGGCCCGCGACCTGGCCGAGGAGGCGGTGCGCCGGGCCCGGGAGTCCCGGACGGACTCGGCCGTCGGCAGCGCGCTGCGGCTGTGCGCCGCGGTGCACGACGCGCCGCGCGCGGCCGAGCTGCTGGCGGAGGCGGTGCGGCACCTGGAGCGCTCACCGGCGCGCTACGAGCACGCGATCGCCCTGGTGGACCTCGGCGAGGCGCTGGGCCCGGCCGCGGACGCCCGCGCCGTGCTGACCCGCGGCCTGGAGTTGGCCGTGCGCTGCGGCGCCGACGGCCTGGCGGGCCGGGCCCGCGGCCTGCTGGAGGCACCCCGTTGAAAAGTACCGTCCTGTGCAACTATTGTTCATACACATAACGCGCATCAGCAAGCGCCCGTGTCCTTGAGCACCTGTGTCCTGGCGCTGCCGACCCCACCGGGAGTCCGACATGAGCACCGACGTGAGCACCCACGTGAGCACCACCCTCTTCACCCCGTACACCCTGCGGGAACTGACGGTCCCCAACCGGGTCTGGATGCCGCCGATGTGCCAGTACAGCGCCGCACCCACCGGCGAGGCGACCGGGGCCCCGCACGACTGGCACTTCAGCCACCTCGCCGCGCGCGCCGCCGGCGGCACCGGGCTGATCATCACGGAGGCCACCGCCGTCAGCCCCGAGGGTCGCATCAGCCCGTACGACCTCGGCCTGTGGAACGACACCCAGCTCGAGGCCTTCCGCCGGATCACCGCCTTCCTCAAGGCGCAGGGCACCGTCCCGGTCGTCCAGCTCGGCCACGCCGGGCGCAAGGCCTCCACCGAGCGGCCCTGGATCGACCGCGGGCGCGCCATCGCCCCCGACGAGGAGCACGGCTGGACCCCGCTCGCCCCCAGCGCCCTGGCCTTCTCCCCCGAGCACACCACGCCCGAGGAGCTGACGGTCGATCAGATCGGCGAGATCGTCGGCAAGTTCGCCGCCGCAGCCCGGCGCGCTCTGGAGGCCGGCTTCCAGGCCGTCGAACTCCACGGCGCCCACGGCTACCTGATCCACCAGTTCCTCTCCCCGCAGAGCAACCACCGCACCGACGCCTACGGCGGCTCCTTCGAGAACCGCATCCGCTTCGCCCTGGAGGTCGTCGACGCGGTGCGCGCGGTGTGGCCCGAGGAACTGCCGCTGTTCTTCCGCGTCTCGGCGACCGACTGGCTCACCGAGAACCCCGAGGACGGCCGCGAGGGCTGGACCTCCGAGGACACCGTCCGCCTCGCCAAGGAACTCCAGGCGCACGGCGTGGACCTGCTGGACGTCTCCACCGGCGGCCTCGTCCCCGACGCCCGGATCGACGCCACCCCCGGCTTCCAGGTGCCCTTCGCCGAGGCGGTGCGCAGCGAGGCCGGCCTGGCGGTGGCGGCCGTCGGCCTGATCACCGACCCCGCCCAGGCCCAGGACATCCTCACCGCCGGCCGGGCGGACGCCGTCCTGATCGGCCGCGAGCTGCTGCGCAACCCGTTCTGGGCCCGCCACGCGGCCCGCGAGCTGGGCGGCGAGGTCCACTCCCCCGTCCAGTACCACCGCGCCTGACCGCCCCCGACCTGCTCTGACCCGGCGGTGCGGCGGCGGCCCGCCGGGTGCGGGCCGTCGGGCGAGTCGGTCGGTGGACGGTGGACGGCTGCGGCCGCCGGCGCCCGGGGTGGGGTGGCGGCGGCCGCGGGGAGTCGGTCAGGCGAGCAGGTCGGACTGGAGGGTGACGACCTGGCGGAAGGCCGTGGCGGGCACGCCGTGGGGGTTGGTCATGGTGATGACGGCCACCACGTCGGAGGCGGACACGTACGCCACCCGGGTGGTCGGCACGCCCTTGCCGGCGGTCTCCTGGGAGTCCTTGCGGGTCACCTCGATGCCGTCGACGGTGTCCCAGCCGCCGCCGTCCGCGATCTTCGCGTCGGGGGCGGCCTTGAGCTGCAGCTCCGTACGCCCGCGGGAGTAGGCGTCCCGGGCCTCGTTCGGGGAGCCGAAGCGCAGCAGCCGGATCCGGGTGAGGGTGCCGTCGGAGGCGGTCCACTCCCGGGCGGTGGCCGCGCGGCACACGTCCTGCAGCAGCAGGCCGTGCAGCCTGGCCGGGTTCTGCAGCTCGGAGTTCAGCGCGTCGCAGGCCGCCCAGTCGGCCAGCCCCGTACCGCCGCCCGGGACGGCGGAGGCGGACGGCGCGGCGGAGGCCGAGGTGCTCGTGGTCGCCGAGGGGGTGTCGGAGGGCGCGGCCGTGGCGGAGGCCGAGGCGGGTGCGGTGGGCGCGGGGAAGACCGGTGGGTTCACCGAGCCGCCGGCCTCCTTGGGGGCGGGCAGCAGCAGGTAGCGCAGGTCCGCCTGGTGGAGGCCCTTGCTCCTGTCCTTCAGGTCCGGTGCGGCCTTGCCCGAGGGCAGCGGAGGCAGCGTCAGGGGCGGGAAGGTGTAGCGGCCGTCGTCGGCGGTGGCCAGGCCGGGGATGTCGGTGCGCTCGGGGGCGGTGACGGCCAGCGCGGTGCCGGTGCCCGCGAGGGCGAACACCAGCACGGCGCAGCTCCAGCGCACCGCGGCCTTGCGGCGGCGGGTGCGGCGGGCGGCCTGTTCCTCGGCGGCCTCCGTCAGCCCGGGGGCCTGGGCGGCGTCGGGCTGCGGGTCGTCGATGGTGATGGCGGCCCAGGGGTTCGCCGTCCCGGGGCTCTCGGCCGCGCCGGCGGCCTGGTGGTGGGGCTGCGGCGCGGGCTGCGGCGCGGCGGCGTGGTCGGTCATACGGACTCCTCCGTGGATTTCCCCGGCTTCCACCGGGGGAGGAAACGAAGCTCCCGTGGAGCGGGGCAGGAATAGTCGTTTCGCCGCCAAGGCGGTATGGCGTCGCGGCAGTTGATCATCGACAGGCGACCACTTGAGTAAGTGTCACCGTGTGTGCCATGACGATCACTCACCTGAAGCGGGCGCTCAAGTTCCGCTTCTACCCGACTGATGCGCAGGCGGCTGAACTGTCGCGCACGTTCGGGTGTGTGCGGCTCGTCTACAACAAGGCGTTGGCGGCCCGGTCGGAGGCGTGGACGACGCACCAGGCGCGGGTGACCTACAACACCACGTCGGCGATGCTGACGGCGTGGAAGAAGAGCAAGGAACTGGCCTTCCTCTGTGAGGTGTCCTGCGTTCCGTTGCAGCAGGCACTCCGGCATCTGCAAGAGGCATTCTCGAACTTCTGGCAGAAGCGGGCGAGGTATCCCCGGTTCAAGTCGAAGAAGAGGTCCCGCGACAGCGCCGAGTACACCAGGTCCGCGTTCCGCTACCGCGACGGCAGGCTGACGCTGGCCAAGATGGCTGAGCCGCTGGACATCGTATGGTCGAGGCCGCGGCCCGAGGGACGGTCGCCGTCCACGGTGACGGTGAGCCGGGACGCGGTGGGACGCTGGTTCGTCTCGATGCTCTGCGACGACCCGACGGTGCAGCCGCTGCCCGTGCTGGACACGGCCGTGGGCATCGACGCCGGTATCACCAGCCTGGTGACGCTCTCCACCGGAGAGAAGATCAGCAATCCGAAGCACGAACGCCGCGACCGGGAACGCCTCGCCAAGGCGCAGCGGGAACTCGCCCGCAAGGCCAAGGGCTCGAACAACCGGGAGAAGGCCCGGTGTGAGGTCGCCCGCGTCCACGCGAGGATCGCCGACCGGCGCAGGGACTTCCTGCACAAGCCCACCACCCGACTCGTCCACGAGAACCAAGTGGTCGTGATCGAGGACCTCACGGTCCGCAGCCTGCTCGAGAACAGGAAGCTCGCTCGTGCCATATCGGACGCGAGCTGGAGCGAGCTGCGGACCATGTTGGAATACAAATGCGCCTGGTACGGCCGCGAACTGATCACCGTCGACCGGTGGTTCCCCAGCTCCAAGCTGTGCTCGGCCTGCGGAACCCTCTGCGACAACATGTCGCTGAACGTCCGCCAATGGGAGTGCGACTGCGGAGCAGTCCACGACCGGGACGTGAACGCGGCACGCAACATCCTGGCCGCCGGGCTGGCGGTTGCAGCCTGTGGAGACGGTGTAAGACCTCAACGGAGCACTCCGGGCGGGCGGTCGTCGGTGAAGCAGGAAGTCGTCCCACCGCAGCGCTCACGCGCAGCGGCTCAGCCGCGAGGCTGAGGGGAACCCCCCTCCTTCAGGAGGGGGGAAGTCAAACGGACGCTCCCGGGCTGGCGAGGCGGTCGAGCTGCATGGTGAAGAGACCGACGATCTTGTCCTTGGGCAGCGGGGCCACGCCCTCGACGCTCATGACCACCAGCAGGTCGCCCTCGGCGGCCGAGCACTCCAGGTAGTCGATCGGCGCGGACGGCGGCGCGGGCATCAGGTAGCAGTGCGCCTCGGGGTGGCCCGGGATCTGCGGGCCGGAGCGGAAGATGCCGGTGTCGCCGGTGAACACCGCGGTGTACTCGTTGATCCGTTGCACCTCCTGCTGGTTGAACTGGCGCAGCCGCAGCCCGACCACCAGGGTGCCGTCGCTGTTGCGGTAGGTCCGCACGCCGGTGCCCTTGACGTGCAGCCCCTCCCAGTAGGAGCGAAGCCTGTCGCGCTTGTCCTTGGGGATCTGCTGGAGCTCGGCGTCCAGCTCGTCGGAGATCTGTCCGGCGCCGAGTTCGGTGTCGTTGCCGTATCCGCCCTCGTCGGGGCCGAGTTCGAACTCGGCCGGGACGGGCAGCAGCAGGTCGCGCAGCGAGCCGAAGTGGCTGCCGTTGGACTTGGCGCCGAACGGCGTGGGGGTGACCGTCGGGGCGGGCGCGCCGGCGGGGCCGGCGACGGTGGCCGGGGCGGAATCGTCGTACTGGGTCTTGATGATGCCCACGCCGATGACCACGCCGACCAACGCGGCGGCGACCGTCGCGGCGACCGCGCGCAGCAGGCGACGGGAGGCGGGGCGGGGCTGCTGGGGGGCGGGGGCGAACTCGGGGGCGGGCGCGGCCGGTTGGGGGGTGGGCGGGGTGGCCGGTTCGGGGGTGGCCGGCGTTGCGGTCACGGAGTCGTCGGTCATGCCAGTCGCTCCCACTGCTGCTTGGCGAGGGCCTTGAGGTCCCCGGCGTCCACCGGCTTCGGGCTGAAGATCTCCACCTTCATCAGCACCGTGCCGCGCTGGGCGGTGGCGTGCCCGTAGTAGTACTGGTCCTCGGTGTCGGACCACTTGCGGGGCAGGAAGTCCACGCTGTAGCCGCCGTTGGCGTCAGTGGCGAAGGACATCCCGGGGGTGGCCTCGGCCTGGGCGATGTGGTCGGGCGTGAACTGGGTGAGCGAGACGCGGTAGCGGATGTCGTCCTTCATCCAGTCCACCTCGGCGGCGCGCCGGAAGCCGTTCAGGGCCAGGTCCTTGAAGACCAGGGCCGGCTCGCCCTTGCGCTCGGCGAGTTCACCGATCGACATCCAGCCCGGCTTGTCCGGGTAGTCGCCCCAGGCGCCGCTGCCCGCCGGGGCGCTGACCAGCAGCTTGCGCAGGTCGCCCTCGATGACCGGCGGTGCGGGCTGCTGGGCGGCGAGGGCGGCCGGGTCGACCACCTCGGCCGGGTAGGCCGGCAGGGCCACCTGCAGCGGCGGCAGCGGCGTGGGCGGGCGCTGGGCCTGGATCGCGTAGCCGACGCCGCCACCGGCGAGAGCGCCGACGACCAGGGCGCAGACGGACAGCAGCACCGGACGGGGGCGGCGCGGGGCGCGCGGCGCGGACTCGGGACCGGCGGCGAGGAGGTCGGCGGCGGGGGCGTCGGCGGCGGGGGCGTTCGACTCGCCCGCGGCGGACGCCTGGGCCGACCACGGGGACACGGCCGGGGCGGGAGGCGCGGGAGGCGCGGGAGGCGCGGGAGGCGCGGGAGGCGCGGGAGGTACGGGAGGCGCCGGTGGCTCGGCCGCGGCGGAGGGCGGCTGCTCGGGTTCGGTGGTCACGGAAGTGGCTCCAGATGAGGAAGGAAGGACGACGCCGTGGGGCGGGCGCGGGCGCGGGCTCAGCCGCCGGAGGCGAGCCACTCGCGCTGGCGCTTCATCAGGTCGTTCAGCAGCGCCTTGTCCGGCGTGCCCTTGACGTCGACGTCGATGGTGTACTGGACGTCGCCCTGGCTGGAGATGCCGGTCATCGAGCCGGTGTACGCCTCGTGCTTGGGCTTCCTGCGGAAGCCGTGGGCGTTGGGGTCGCCGTCGATGTCGATCGGCTCCTGCGACTTGATGGTGTAGCCCTGGACGAACCTGCTCGCCATGTCGGCGGAGCCGAAGTGCAGCAGCGTGACGGTCACTTCGGCCTTGCCGTCGGCCGTCCGGTAGGTGCGGGTGGCCCCGTCCCGGTAGCCGTAATGGGTGAGGATGGTGTCGATGTCGTCCGACTTGCCGAATATCTCGGCGACGTCGTCGCGGGTCATCGGCATCCCGTCCGCGGGCCCGTAGGACTCGCCGCCGACGGGGATCGGGAGCAGGAAGTAGCGCAGGTCGCCCTCGTGCTTGCCGTCGCTGACCGTGCCCTTGACGGTGCTGACCGGGGCGGGTGCGGTCGGGACGACGGTGGGCACCGGAACGGCGGAGGGCGTCGTGCTCGCGCTCGCTCCGGCGCCGGTGCTCGGCGAGGCGGTGGCGGTGGTGCGGGGTGCGGGTGCGGGTGCGGCGGCCGCTCGGGTGTCCGGCTTGCCGACCGCGACGGTCACCGCGGCGCTGGCCGCCGTGACGGCGAGCAGTCCGGCGGTGGCCAGCGCGACGCCGACGGCACGCGGCAGGCGGCGCGCGGCCGGGGCCTGGGCCTGGGCCTGGGCGGGCGCGGGTACGGCAGCCGCTTCCGGCGCGGCTGCGGGCTCGGGTACGGCTGCGGGCTCGGGTACGGCGGCGGCGGTGGGCGCGGCAACCGGATCCGGCGGCGGATCGGTGAAAGCGGCGCTCTCGTTCTCGGGCGCGGACAAAGGACTCCCCCCAAGGGAAACGTGGGATTTTCACACGCGGGTCACTGTCGGATTCCGCTCCCCCTGCGGCTCTCCGGACCTTCCGTCACGTGTCTCAGCAGGCATTATGAGAGTCGGATGACACCCACGCCAACGAAAACAATCACCGCACTCCCACCCAATGCTTGATCAATCGGACGCTCCGTGATCCAACCGCAACAGGCGGCTCCGCCCCGGCGGGGGCGGCCCTACAGCGGCCCGGTGACGGGGAGTCGGGACACGGTGCTGGTGGTGGTGCGGGGTCCGAGCGGGGCGGGCAAGTCCAGCGTCGCCACCGGGCTGCGGGCACGGCCGGCTGGCACCGGGGGCGGGACCTGCTGCCGGGCGGTGTCGAGCGGGTCGTCCCGCAGCACAGCTCGCTGGACGGGACGCTCGCGCGGATCCTCGCCGACACCGGGCCGACCCCGCCCGGATGGACGCCCCGCCCCTGACGACGTGTCGTACGGATCGGGCTTGAGTTGGAGCGCACTCCAAGTCATACGGTTCTTCCCGTGGTCACGGCCGGACGGACGGCCGGGACCACTGAACCAGTACGGGTACGAGGAGAGGACAGGCGCCATGGGTGTTCCCGCGAACGAGGCCGGGCAGCGGCAGGAGCGTTTCGACCGGGGCATGGAGATGCTCACCCGGGTCGACGGCGAGAGCGGGCAGCGGGTGGTGGAGGCGCTGGCCGACATCAACCCCGAGCTGGCCCACCAGGTCGTCGCCTGGGGCTTCGGCGAGATCTACAGCCGTCCCGAACTCGCCGCGCGTGACCGGCAGTTGGTGACACTCGGGATGCTGACCGCGCTCGGCGGCTGCGAGCCGCAGCTGGAGGTGCACATCAACGCCTCCCTCAACGTCGGCCTCACCCCCACCGAGATCACCGAGGCCCTGCTGCACGCGGCCGTGTACTGCGGGTTCCCCAAGGCGCTGAACGCGACCTTCGTCGCCAAGAAGGTCTTCGGCGAGCGCGGCCTGCTCCCGGTGACCGGGAACTGACACGGCGCCAGGGGCGGCGCCCGGTCGCCCTGGAGCCGGCTCTGGAGCCGGCCGGGGCAGAGTCGGAGGAACTGTCCGCCGGTGGACTCTAGTTGACGCCCCCGAAGGTGCGCCGGTAGGCGCCGGGGGTGGTGCCGAGGGCGGCGTGGAAGCGGCGGCGCAGGTTGACGGCGGAGGCCAGGCCCACCCGGGTGGCGACGGCTTCCACCGGCAGGTCGGTCTGCTCCAGCAGGACCCGGGCGGCGTCGATGCGCCGGGCCAGCAGCCACTGGCCGGGGCTGGTGCCGAGCTGCTCGGTGAAGCGCCGGGCCAGGGTGCGGCCGGACAGGCCGGCGCGGGCGGCGAGGTCGTCCACGGTCAGCCGCTCCCCCAGCCGTTCCTGGGCCCATTCCAGCAGCGGGGCCAGCGACTCGTCCGCGCGGGCGGGCGCCGGGGTGGCGGCGTACTGCAGCTGGCTGCCCTCGCGGTGCGGGGGCAGCACCATGTGCCGGGCGACCTGGGCGGCGTAGGCGGCGCCGTGGTCGCGGCGCAGCAGGTGCAGGCACAGGTCGATGCCGGCGCCGGAGCCGGCGCTGGTGGCGACGTCGCCGTGGTCGACGTACAGCACGTCCCGGTCGACTTCCAGGGCGGGGTACTGGGCGGCGAGTTGGGCGGTGCGGCCCCAGTGGGTGGTGGCGCGGCGTCCGTCGAGCAGTCCGGCCTGGGCCAGGACGAAGGCGCCGGTGCAGATGGAGACGATCCGGGCGCCGCGGGCGTGGGCGGTGCGCAGCGCGTCCAGGACGGCGGGCGGCGCGGGTGAGCCGGGTGGCTGCCAGCCGGGGACGACGACGGTGTCGGCCTGCTCCAGTGTTTCCAGGCCGTTGTCGACCAGTAGGGGGACGCCGAGGTTGGTGGGTACCGGGCCGGGGTGCTCGGTGCACAGGGTGAGTTGGTAGTAGGAGGGCAGTCCGGCTCGCTCGGTGCCGAAGGCCTCGGCGGCGCAGGCGAGTTCGAAGGGTGCCTGGGGTGTGCCGAGCAGGGCCACCACCCGGTGGCGGTGCGGGTTCGGGGCTGGGGCGTCCATGGCGTCCGTGGCTTCCATGGCAGGAATGTACCTGAGGATGTCTTTCAGGACACTGGGGCGGTGGGGGTGCGGGCGGCCACAGTGGGGTCATGAACGAGAACGACGTACTGAACGACGGCACGCTGAAGACGGTCCTGATGGTCGATGAGGTGGAGACGGTCCCGGTCGGGCCGGGGATCGTGCGGCGCCGGCTGACCTCCACCGGGTACGCCCGCGCCTGGCTGATCGACTTCGAGCCGGGCAGCCGGTGGCCGGAGGTCGACGTGCACGACACCGAGGAGCGCTACTACGTGCTCAGCGGCGAGGTGATCGAGGGTGAGGAGCGTCACCCGGCGGGCTCCTACGTGGTGTTCGCGCCGGGTAGCCGGCACCGGCCGCGCACCGAGGTCGGTGCGCGGATCCTCGGGATCACCCTGGCCGCCGCCTGACGGGGCGCGGCGCCGGCCGGCCGTGCCGATGTCGCGGCCTTGTCACCGCTCGGGGGGATGCCAGGTGACCGGCCGGGGGCCGGCCGGGTGAAGGGGGGGGTGGCGGGCTGGCGGGAGCTATCAACTGCCGCTTGACACCTCGCCGTTCGAAGGCACCTGTCAGCGATTCTCGGCTGCCCGGGCGTGGGATCGGCCTCGTCATCCGGCGAAAGCCAAGCCGGGCGGCGCTCGGTTCCTGGGGCGGCAGGCTGAGAGCGCCCTCACGGGCCCTGTGCCCGTCGTCGCCGGGAGTGGCTCGGAGACGAAAGACCTGCGTGGAGCCGGTGTAAGACCATGCGTCAGCCAGGCGGTCGACTGCGAAGCGCGGACCGTGATCGCGTCCGAACGGCCGCGAACGGACCTTCCGGGCGGAAACGTCCGGATTGCTGAGCTCTGCCTATGGACTTGGCAACGAGACGTACGCCTGCACCTTCCACTGGAGCGTCGACGGACGGGAGTTCAGGGCGGAGCGCCCCGAGGGGCCGTGCCCGGAGGGCCGGGAGGTCACGGTGTGGCTGGACGGCCGGGGGCGGATGAGCACCGGGCGGCCGAGCTGGGTGACGGTGCCGCTGTTCGGCCTGTGCGTCCCGTTCGTGCTGGCCGGCGCGGTGCACCTGGGCCGCGGGGCGGCCGAGGACGTGACACTGTGGCGGCGCCGGGCGCAGCGGGACTGAGCGGCCGTGGCGTGGCGGGCTCTGTTGTCGCCGCCGCCCCTGCTTCGCGCCGGGGCGGCGGCTCGGCTTGCGCTACCGCCCCCCGAGGAGGGCGAGCACCTCGCGCGCCGCCGTCTGCCCGGCCCTGCGGTAGGCGTATTCGCTGGTGTCCACGAGGTGCACCGCGGTGTGGTGCACCACCAGCGCCAACGCCAGGGTGACGCCCGGCAGTTGCTCGGTCAGCTCGGCGCGCACGCCCTCCGCCAGCGCCGCGTGGAAAGCGTCGAGGTCCTCCTGCGGCAGCGGGCCGCCGCGCACGGTGGCCCCGGCCGCGACCTCCAGGTGCACGCCCTCCTCCCACGGCTCGAAGTCGACGGTGGCGTCCGCGAAGAGGCCGCAGCCGCCCTGGAAGACGTAGCGGGCCCGTACTCCGCGCACCGGGCGGGGCGGGAAGGTCTCCTGCGGTCCGGTGGCGGTCATGGCCGTCACGCGGGGGTGATCTCGACCTTGGTGATCACCACGTCCTCGACCGGGCGCTCGCCCTCGGTGGGGGTGGCGGCGATGGCGTCCACCACGGCCTTGGAGGCGGCGTCGGCGACCTGGCCGAAGATGGTGTGCCGACGGTTGAGGTGGGTGGGGGTGCCGACCGTGATGAAGAACTGCGAACCGTTGGTGCCCGGGCCGGAGTTGGCCATCGCCAGCAGGTACGGCTTGGTGAAGAACAGCTCCGGGTGGAACTCGTCCGCGAAGGCGTAGCCCGGGCCGCCGGTGCCGGTGCCGGTCGGGTCGCCGCCCTGGATCATGAAGCCCTTGACCACCCGGTGGAACGTCGTGCCGTCGTAGTACGGGCCGCTGCCCGGCTCGCCGGTGCGCGGGTCGGTGTACTCCCGGGTGCCCTCGGCGAGTTCGACGAAGTTGCGGACCGTCTTCGGCGCGTGGAACGGGAACAGTTCCAGCCGGATCGGGCCCTCGGTGGTGTGCAGGGTGGCGAACCGGGCGTTGGCCACGGGTGACTCCTCTTGTTCGTGCTGCTCGGTGGTCGGGGGGCATCCTGACACAATGCGGGATTCGTGGCCGAACCGGTACCGGCGACGGTGCGGCGGACCGGCCGGACCGAGGCGACCAACTCACGCTGCTCCCCGACCTCGAAGACCGTTCGCGAGGTCACCGGACCACCTGTCCGGATTCAGGCGATTCGGCCAACACTGGCCGACATCGCTAAGAACGGTGTCAGCTCTCGGTGGAGCGGCGGCGGGAGAGGGCGACCAGTGCGGCCCCGGCGGCGACGGCCGCGGCGGCGCCGCCGGCCTCCCAGCCGAGCCCGTCGGTGCCGGTGGCGGCGAGCATGTCGGCCCCGGAGGCGACGGTGGTGGTGCCCGTGGTGGAGCCGGTGGTGCCGGTGGTGGTGGTCCCGGTGAGGGCGGCCGGCTGGACGGTCTGCGGCTGCTGGGTGCCCTGGTCCTGCTGCCCGGCGGGCTGGTCGGCCGGCTGGTCGGCCGGCTTGTCGGCGGGCTTGTCGGCGGGCCTGTCCGCCGGCTTGTTCGCGGCGGCCTCGTCCGCGGCGCGGGCCGTGGCCCAGCCCTCGGCGAGGAACTTCGCGATGTCAGCGTCGCTGCCCTCCATCGCCTTGGCGGCAGCGTCGCGCACGGCCGGGCCGCCGGTCTCGATCAGCTGGGAGACCTTGATCCGGTTGTCGGAGGCGCGCAGCTTGGGCAGGTCGCGCAGGAAGGCGGCGATGTCGGCCGGGGTGCCGCTGAGTGCCTTCTTGGCGGCCTCGAGGGTGTGCGGGCCGGTGTTCTTGTCGGACAGGGCGACGAACAGCGCGACGCGGTCGTCCTCGGCCTGGGCGGCGGGCCAGCCCTCGGCGAGGAACTTCGCGATGTCAGCGTCGCTGCCGTCCATCGCCTTGGCGGCGGCCTCGCGCACGGCCCGGCCGCCGGTCTCCATGAGTTGGGAGACCTTGATCCGGTTGTCGTCGCCGCGGTTCTTGGCCAGGTCGACCTCCAGGAAGTGCCGCAGGTCCGCCGCACTGCCCTTGAGCGCCTTCTCGCCGGCCTCGCGCACCCCGCGCCCGGTGTTCGGGTCGGCCAGGATCCGCTGGATCTCGGCCCGGTCGGCGTCCTCGGCCTGGGCGGCGGGCAGGCCCTCGGAGAGGAACTTCAGCAGGGCCGCCTCGCCGCCGTCCAGCGCCTTGCCGGCAGCCTCGCGCACGGCCGGGCCGCCGGAGGCCATGATCTGGGAGACCTTCACCCGCAGGTCGTCGCCGCGGTTCTTGGCCAGGTCGACCTCCAGGAAGTGCCGCAGGTCGGCGGCGCCGCCCTTGAGCGCCTTCTCGGCCGCCGCGCGCACCCCGGGGCCGGTGTCCTTGTCGTCCAGGATCTTCTGGATCTCGGCGCGGTCGCGCTGCTCCTGCCCTTCGGGGGCCTTGGGGCCGCTGCTGTTGCCCGGGCCGCCGTTGACGCCGTCGTCGCCGGGGGCGACGTCCGGTACGGAGCCGGAGGCGGTGTCAGGACCGGAGACCCCGGTCGGCTGGGGGGCGTCGGCGGCCGAGGCCGACGAGGGGAAGAGGACGGCGGGGGCCAGGACGGCGGCCGCGACGACTGCGGACACCCGGGGCAGCTTCATGCAGCGGAACCTGTATTTTCCTGTGAAGGGATCATGAACGCCCCACAGCATAGATCCTCTTTTACGATCGCCATACCAGATATTTGCCACCCTCCCCCGGACCCCGCCGACGGCGTGTCACACCTGCCGGCGGCACCCCCTAGGGTGGGGCGGGTGAGCTTTCATCTCGTCGTCGGACACGGGCCCGCCGGAGCCGCCACCGCCCGCCTGCTGGCCGAACAGGGCCATCAGGTCCGGGTCGTCACCCGCACCGGCCGCCCCGCCACGGCGGCCGTCGAAGGCGTCGAACACCTCGCCCTGGACGCGAGCGACCCCGCCCGGCTCTCCCAGGCCGCCCGCGGCGCCGTCGCGATCCACGGCTGCGCCGCGCCGCCGCTGCCGCAGTGGGCCGCGAAGTGGCCCGCCCTCGGCTCCGCGCTGTGCGCGGCGGCCGAGGACAGCGGCGCCGTGCTGGTCATGCTCGGCAACCTGTACGGCTACGGCGCGGTCGATGGTCCGATGACCGAGGGCCTGCCGCTCGCCGCGACCGGCCCCAAGGGCCGGGTGCGGGCGGCGGCCTGGGAGCAGGCGCGGGCCCTGCACGAGGCCGGGCGGATCCGCGCGGTCGAGGTGCGGGCCTCGGACTTCTTCGGCCCCGGCGTCACCGACGGCGGCCACCTCGCCTCCCGCGCGATGCCGAACCTGCTGAAGGGCCGTCCGGTCGCCGTCCTCGGCGACCCGGACGCCCCGCACAGCTGGACCTACCTGCCCGACGTGGCCCGCGCGATGGCCGAACTCGCCGGCGAGGAACGGGCCTGGGGCCGGCCCTGGCACGTGCCCACCGCCCCCGCCCTGCCGGTGCGCACCATGGTCGAACGCCTGGCCGCCGAGGCCGGCACCGGCCCGGTCCCGGTGCGGCGCCTGTCCCCCGTGCTGCTGGGCGTGGCCGGGCTGTTCTCCCCGCTGCTGCGTGAACTGCGCGAGACGCGCTACCAGTTCGACCGCCCCTTCGTCGTGGACTCCTCCGCGTACGAGGCGGAGTTCACCGTCCGCGCGACTCCGCTGGAGGAGCAGCTCGCGGCCACCGTCGGCTGGTGGCGCGAGCGGGTCCGCGCCTGAGGCCCCCGGGCCTCAGTGCTCCTTGAGGCGGTTCGCACCCCGGTAGCCGGCCGGCACGCCCTCGGCGATGATCGCGTCGGCGACCATGTGCCGGGTGCGCAGCGGCAGGATCTCCCGGTAGGCGGGCGAGTCGTACCAGGCGCGGGCCCGCTCGTAGTCGGGGAACTCGATGAGGATCAGCCCGAGCCGGCCCCAACTGCCCTCCAGCGTCTCGAACTTGCCGCCGTGGACGACGAATCGCCCGCCGAAGGCGTCGAGGGTGGCGTCGATGCGCTCCAGGTACTCGACGATGTCGGGGCACATCTCGGCGGAGTGGACCTGGGCCAGGGCGTAGGCGGTCATTGCTGCTCCCGTGGTGTCGGAGGGGCTCGTCGTGCTGACGTCTCCGACGGTAGGGCGCGGCGGGTGCGGGGCGAATCGGTCACGCATCAGTAGGGGTGACGTACGTACGGCCTGGAGGCGGCCGACCCCGGGTTCCGGGGGCCGCCGCCTCGCCTCAGCCGCCGTTGTAGGAGCCGGAGTCGTATCGCTCGGTGTCGCGGCGGTACTCGTCCTGCCAGTGCAGGAACTCGTGGCCGCCCTTGCCGAACCTGCGCTGCAGCTTGTCGGGGAGGCCGCCGGTGCAGGCCCTCGCCAGGAATTCCACGATCCCGAACGGCAGGACCGTCAATTCCCCGGCGTCGTAGAGGCACACTGGCCAGTCAGCGCTCGATTCGCCCTCGATGCGCCACAGGTAGTAGACGCCACCCTCGTCCATGCCCCAGTGGATGTACGACTCGCCGTCGCCCAGGATTTCCGCATTCCTGGGCTTGGCGGCCGCCCGGCGGAACGTTCCGGTGATCTCCACAATGCTTGAGCTGTACCGGTGGCCGGGCGCCTTCGCCGGAGCCGCGATCGCCAGAAAGTCGTCAAGCGACCCGCCGCCGTAGACGGCGAGGAACTCCAGGTAGTCCGGCGGCAACCGAATCCCCAGCGCGGCCTCGGCCTCCGCCACCGCCTGCAGGTCCAGTGCCGCCCCCTCCGCACTGCCCGCCGACGGCGCAAGGACCCGCCGCAGACGTTCGAGTGCATCGCTTGTCATCGGTTTTCTCCTCTAATCCATCGGGCCTGTCGGAACCGGGATCACTGGACTCTCTCGGAAGTCGAATGCGCGCCCGAGATTGTACCACTGGCTGTTTTTGGTGCTCCAGATCTTGTTCTCAATCGTCCACGTCTTATCGATTCCCGGAGTTCCATCGCGATTGACCCCCTTCGCGGTCATCACGAACTCGTACGGCACCGTCCTGTTCCCGGCGTAGTTCGGTGTCACCGTGTATCGGACCACTTGGTGTTGCTTGGTGATCGTCCGGAAGACCTCCGACTCGACGTCTTCCATGTTGGGGCTCATTCCCGGATCGCCCTCAGCCACGGCGTCGTCGTTCGCCGCCCTGGAACAGGTGGCTAGGTTGTCCAAGTCGGTGCCGCTCCCGCTCAGCCGCTTACCGAGCAGGTGGCAGTTGTTGATCCATTGCCAGGGTTTGTCGTTCCCCAAGTAGTAGCTGTAATTCCGCGCCCAGTTGTACCCGGGCGGGCGGGTGTCCCGTTCGGTGGTGCTGCCCTCGTGTGCCGCGAGGTACTCCTCGTCGAGGCAGGCGTTCATCTGCGTCGCCCGCATTCCATTGGCTGCGTCGCGGGTGCCAAGGCGGACCCAGCCCTTGCCGCCCTCACGGCAGGAGTTGTCGTTGCTCTGGTCGGTCCCGGGGCCGGCGCCGGGGGCCGAGTGGGTGTCGGTGTCCTGGTCCGGGGTGGTGTTCTGGTGCGTGGTCAGCTGGTTGAGCAGGTCGGCGGCGTGGTAGACCGCGGAGATGATCTTGATGATGTCGCCGGGCTTCGGCGGCTCCCAGTCGGGCTTCGGCGGGGGCCGTTCGATGGTGGTCTTGCGGGGATCCCAGAGCGGCTTCGGGATCGTGATCGGGACCGGTCGCGTGATCGTGCCGGTCGGCCGGTGGAACTTCGCCGGGCGGACCTTGGTGGGCGTCGTTCCGCCGCACCTCGACCAGCAGGTGTCGTCGTCCGCCGCGGTGTCGGGCGCTGCCGCGGCGCCCGCGGCGGCGGCCGCGGCAGCGGCGGCGGCCATCTGGGAGGCCCGGGCGCGGGCGTCCGCCTTGTCCAGCTGGATGTCCCAGCTGCCGGGGATCGTGGTGGCGGGGGCGTACGTCGTGGAGGCGGCCGCCGCACTGCTGCCGGCGTGGGAGGAGGAGCCGGAGAACTTGTCGGAGAGCCAGTTCCACGAGTTCTTGATGCCGCTGATCGTGTTGTTGTAGATCTGCCCGCCGGCCCTGGCCATGTCGTTGCACTTCGCCTGGCAGGCGCTGATGAGTGCGGAGCCGGCGCCGACGATGACCGTCACCTCGATGACACAGGCGTCTTCCAGGCAGTGCCCCGAGGGGTCGGTGCCGTTGAGGGGGCTGGCGTTGCCGTAGGTGTAGCGGTTGGCCTGGGCGGAGGGGCTGGGGCTCAGGAGGTAGGAGTCGCGGGAGGTGAAGCCTCCGGTGCCGGGGCGGTACCAGCGGGCGGCCATGTTGACGTCGCCGGTGGCGGGGTCGGTCCAGCCGCTCTGGTAGCCGAGGCTGGTGCCGGTGCCGCTGGTGGCGGTGGGCTTGCCGAAGGGGTCGTAGGTGGTGGTGCCGGTGACGGTGGTGCCGTTGTTGTCGAGGGTGGCGGTGACGTCGGTGTGCTTGTCGGTGCGCAGGCGCACGCTGCTGGTGCCGTTGCCGGCGCCGAGCAGGTTGCCGGCGGTGTCGCGGGCGTAGGTCCAGGTGCCGTCGCCGGTCAGGTTGTTGGAGCCGCCGTCGTAGCTGAACCGGGCGGCATTACGACTGGTGACGCGGTCGAGGCCGTCGTAGGTGTAGCTGGTGGTGCCCTCGGTGATCAGGCGGCCGAAGGCGTCGTAGGCGAGGGTGTCGTCCTTGCCTGCGGTGGTGACGGCGGCCAGGGTGCCGCGCGCGGTGTAGCGGTAGGTGCTGGTGCCGTCCGACAGCAGGCGGTTGCGTTCGTCGTAGGTGGCGGTGGCGGTGCCGTTGCCGGTGCGGTTGCCGGCCGCGTCCCAGGTGTAGGCGGTGGTGGTGCCGTCGGCGCTCCAGGAGGTGAGGCGCCCTGCCAGGTCGTAGCCGTAGCGGTTGTCCTTGACCGGGTCGGTGGCGGATCCGCTGACGGTCTTGCGGGTGAGGCGGTCATCCAGGTCGTACTCGTAGGCGGTGCCGGCCAGCGGGGTGGCGGTGGCGCCGACGGCGAGCAGCTGGTCGCCGGCCGGGCGGCCGAGCGGGTCGTAGCTCAGGCGCCGCTCGGAGACGGCCTTGTCCTTGGTGACGTCGACCGGGTCGGCCTGGATGTACCACTGCTTGCTGGGGCGGCCGTCGCCGTCGTAGCCGTACCAGTTCTTGATGTTCAGCTTGGGGTTGTTGGCCCAGTCGAGCTGGCCGTCGGCCTTGTAGCCGAGGACGGTCAGGCCGGTGTCCTTGTCCCGGCGCTTGGTGACGCGCCCGTCGGCGTCGTACTCCCAGGTCTGGTCGGGGGCGGTCAGGTCGGTGCCGGCCTTGATGAGCAGGCCGCGGTCGTTGTACGCGTACTGCTGGCCGTTGAGGGCGGAGGAGTCGTGCCGGATCAGGTGCCCGGCCTTGTCGTAGGCCAGCTCCCGGTCGGTGGTGCCGGCCTCCGCGCCGGTGCCGCTCTCGCGGACCAGACGGCCGAGCGGGTCGTAGCTGCTGGTGCGCACGATGCCGCCGGGCTCGGTGGCGCGCACGGCCTGGCCGGCCACGTCGTAGGAGGTGGTCCAGGTGCGGTCGGCGGCGGCGGGGTGGGCGGTGGTGGCGGGCTCGACGGTGGACTCGGGCAGGCCCCAGGTGTTGAAGGTGTAGACGGTGGTGTTGCCCTTGCCGTCGGTCAGGCGGGTGCGGTGGCCGGCGGCGTCGTAGCCGAGGGTGGTGGTGATCGCCTGGCCGGTGGCCACCGGTTCGGTGAGCTTGACCGGGCGGCCCAGCGCGTCGTAGTCGGTGCTGGTGACGGCGCCGGTGGCCGGGCTGGTGCTGGTGAGCGGCTTGCCCTCCAGGTCGAAGGTCGCGGTGGCGGTGCGCAGCACGGTGCCGGCCGCATCGAGGTCGTCGGTGGTGGCGGGGTTGCCGAGGCCGTCGTAGCGGGTGCGTACGGATTCGCCGAGGGGGGCGATGGTGCGCACGGCGCGGCCGAGGCCGTCGTACTCGACCTTGCTGACGCGTCCGACCGGGTCGGTGCTGGTGACGGTCTGGCCGGCGGGGTTGAAGGTGGCGGTGGTGCTGCTGCCGGCCGGGGTGGTGACGGCGGTGCGGTTGCCGGCGTCGTCCCAGGCGAACTTGGTGGTCAGGTTCTGCAGGGTGGGCTGGCGTTCGACGACGGTCGCGGTGAGGATGCGGCCGAGCTGGTCGTAGGTGGCCTCGCCGCGGGCGCCGAGCGGGTCGGTGGTGGACAGCTGGAGGCCGGTGGGGGTCCAGGTGGTGGCCCAGGTGGGCGGGGTGTCGTCGGTCTGGGGCTGGAAGGGGCCGGTGGAGTTGGGGGCGACGCGCTGGTTCTGGTGGCCGAGGCGGTCGTAGCCGAAGGTGGTGCGCCGTCCGGCCGGGTCGGTGGTGGCGGTGACCCGGGAGAGTTTGTCGTACTCGACGCGGCTGACGGGGTTGAGCGCGGTGGTGGCGCCGGGCGGGGTGTAGGCGGGCAGGCGGGTCTCGGTGACGCGGCCGAGCGCGTCGACGGCGGTCTTGGCGATCTGGCCGAGCGGGTCCTTGGTGGAGACGGCCTCGCCGAAGGCGTTGTAGCCGGTGGTGGTGGTCGGGCGGACGGTGGCGGCGGTGCCGCCTCCGCTCTCCGCCGAAACGGGCGGGGCGGTGGCCGAGATCCGCCGGCCGAGGGCGTCGTACTGGTAGGTGGCGGTGTAGGCGGCCGGGTCGGCGCCGGGGGCGTTGCCGTTGGGCGAGGTGGTGGAGGTGAGCAGGCCGCGCTGGTCGTAGCTGAAGGTGCTGACCGCGGTGGGGCCGCC
Organism: Kitasatospora sp. NPDC001683; assembly: GCF_053596495.1. Classification (NCBI taxonomy): domain Bacteria; kingdom Bacillati; phylum Actinomycetota; class Actinomycetes; order Kitasatosporales; family Streptomycetaceae; genus Kitasatospora; species Kitasatospora sp. NPDC001683. The sequence goes on along the minus strand of NZ_JBSFGK010000009.1, from coordinate 26,155 downwards.
GGCGCTGGAGGAGAGCTGGCTGCGGGTCAGGCGTCCGGCGGTGTCGTAGGTGCTGGTCTGGACGCTGTTCTCGGTGTCGCTGATCTTGAGGGTGCTGGTGGTGACGCGGTCGTCGGCGTCGTAGCCGAGGGTGGTGGTGCGCCCCAGGCCGTTCGGGTCGAGGACGGTCTGGGTGACGCGTCCGGAGGCGTCGACGGTGCGCACGGCGGTGGTGCGGCCGCCGCCGGTGGTCTGCTTGATCAGGTGGCCGGCGCCGTCGTACTCGTCGGCTTCCAGGACGATGGAGTGGGTGGTGCCGTCGGCCTGGGTGACGTTCTCGGCGGTGACGGTGGCGGGCAGGCCGTCGTCGAAGTAGGTGTAGCTGGTGACGGCGCCCATGGCGTCGGTGACCGAGGCCAGTCGGCCGGCCGGGTCGTAGGCGCGGGAGTCCGTGGTCAGGTCGCGTACGCCCTTGCCGTCGCCGTTCCAGCCCTCGACGACGGTGGTCGCCGGCTGGCTGCGCGGGGTGTAGGTGTAGCGGGTGACCTGGCCGAGGGCGTCGGTGACGGTGGCCGTGCGGCTGAGCGTGTCGTAGCCGTAGCGGGTGACGCCGCCCATCGCGTCGGTGTCGCTCTCCAGGCGGCCGGCGCTGTCGTAGCTGCTGGCGGTGGTGCGGGAGCCGTCGGTGCCGGCGATGTCGGTGGTGGTGGTGCTGGTGGGGCGGCCGTCGGCGTCGAAGGTGGCGGTGGTCTTGGTCTGGTGGGTGTCGCCGGTGACGGCGTCGGTGACCTTGGGGCCGGTCTGGGCGCTCTGGCGGCCGAGTTCGTCGTACTCGTAGGTGGTGGTGACGCCGTCGGGCTGGGCGTCGGAGGTCTCCTTGGACCAGATCCTGCGTCCGGCCGCGTTGTAGCCGTAGGTGAGGGTGAGGCCGCTGGGCAGGGTGGTGCGGGCCAGGTCGCCGGTGGGGTAGTAGGCGTAGGCGGTGACGGCGCCGGCGGCGGTGGTCTCGCTGGCGAGCAGCCCGGCGGGGGTGGTGCCGCCGCCGTAGGCGGGCTCGGTGCCGGTGGTGTAGCTGGTGCGGGTGGTGCGGCCGTCGGGGCGGGTGGTGGAGGCGGGCAGGCCGAGGGCGGTGTAGGCGACGGTGGTGCGGTAGGTGGTGTCACCGGGCCCGGCGGAGCGGGCGTCGCGGGTCTCGGTGGGCTTGTCGTTGCGCGGGTCGCGGGGGTTGGCGGGGTCGTAGTAGTAGCTGGTGTAGGAGGTCCAGCAGGAGTTGACGTCGCGGCAGGTGGTCAGCGAGACGGTGTTGCCGCGGGCGTCCTGGCCGCTGACGGTGGAGTGGCCGTTGGGGTCGGTGACGGTGTGGACGAAGCCGCCGGTGTCGTAGGTGTAGCTGGTGGTGTTGCCGGCTTCGTCGGTGCGGGAGATGAGGCGGTTGGCGCGGGTGGCGTCGTGGATCTCGGTGGTGGTGTTGCCCACCGGGTCGGTGAGGGTGACGCGGGAGGCGAGTTCGGTGGCCGAGGAGGCGGAGCGCGCCTGGTAGTGGGCGGCGACGCGTTCGGCGGACAGCGGGTGCTGGTAGATGGCGACCTCGTCGATCTGGCCGGTCAGCCAGGCCCAGCCGCCGTTGCCGGCGGGCCAGTTGCCGAGGTAGCCGCCGCCGAGGGTGAGGCGGTCCATGTCGAGGTGGTTGATGCCGCCGGAGGCGGTGCCGACCAGGGTGCCGTCCAGGTAGAGGGACTGGGTGCCCTTCTCGGCGCTGATCACGGCGTGGTGCCAGGAGCCGTCGGTGACGGTGTTGGCGGAGGTGATGGGGCCGCCGTTGAGGCCGTAGAACAGGCCGCGCAGCTTGCCGTCGGTGCCGACGTACAGGTCGGGGACGGTGTTGCCGCTGGTGTTGTTGGCCTGGTTCAGCAGGATGCCGGTGCCGCTGGTGCGGAACCACAGTTCGGCGGCGAGGTCGGTGGTCTGGCTGCGCACGATCTGGGCGGGCAGGTCGACGTAGGAGGTGTTGGTGCCGTTGAACTCGGCGGCGTGGCCGTCGCCGGGGCCGAAGACGCCGGTGGTGCCGGGCTTGGCGGCGCTCGCGTAGGTGCCGTTGCCCTTGATCGCGGCGACCTCGCTGGCGGCGGTGGTGCCGCCGCTCTCGTCCAGGCGCCAGTAGCCGCCGGGCGAGTCGGCGACGACGGAGCCGCGGTAGCCGACGCCCTGGCCGCCGACCTGGGCGCTGCGGGCGCGGTAGTGGGCGACGACGTCGCGGTCGCTCAGCGGGTGCTGGTAGAGGGCGACTTCGTCGATGGTGCCGGTGAAGTGGCTGATGTCGTCGGTGGGTGCGGCGGGCCAGAAGCGGGCGATGCCGGCGCCGAGGTAGGTGTGGGTGTTCTGCTGGTGGTCGACGGTGCCGTTCTGGACGCCGACGATCTGGCCGTCGAGGTAGACGGTCTGGGTGGTGCCCTGGACGGAGAAGACGGCGTGGTGCCAGGCGCCGTCGGTGACGGCGTTCGGGGAGGCGACGGTGGCGTCCGCGGTGCCGTAGAAGCGGTTGCGCAGCTTGCCGTCGGAGCCGATGTACATGACCGGGGTCCAGGTGCCGCCGATGCCGTTGGGGTCGTCGATGGTGCGGCTCTGGTCGCCGAGTAGCACGCCGGGGGTGGTGGTGTTGAACCAGAGTTCGACGGCGAGTTCGGTCTTGGCGTGCAGGACGTCCTGGGGGATCTCGATCTGGGACTTGGCGGAGCCGTCGAAGCGGGCGGCGGTGTCGTCGGTGGGGGCGAAGACGCCGGGGGCCTTCTTGACGACGGCGTCGCCGTAGGTGCCGGCCAGGCCGTTGCCGACCTCGCTGGCGGCGCTGGCGCCCTCGCGCTCGCCCAGGCGCCAGTAGGCGGCCGGGGCGGAGGCCTTGACGGCGTTGGTGTAGAGGAAGGAGCCGCCGCTGTAGGTGGGGTCGGAGAGCTTCCAGTCGCCGCCGGCGGCGTCGGTGACCTTGGTGACGCGCTCGGTGGTGGCGTCGTAGGTGACCTGGGCGCTGGTGCGGCCGGAGGGCAGGGTGGTCTTGGTGAGCTGGGCGCTGCCGGTGCGCAGGGCGTAGTGCTCGGCGACGGTCTGCTCGGTGAGCGGGTAGTCGTAGACCGCGGCCTCGTCGATCTGGCCGTTGAACCAGGACCAGCCGCCGTTGCTGGCGGGCCAGTTGCCGGCCCAGTTGCCGGTGTAGCCGCCGCCGAGGTAGGCGCGGTCCATGTTGAGGTGGTCGATGTCGCCGGCGGTGGTGCCGACCAGGGCGCCGTCGAGGAACATCGCGGTGTTGTCGCGGGCGCCGGCGAGCACGACGTGGTGCCAGGCGTTGTCGGTGACGTCCGCGGTGGAGGTCACCGGGGGGTTGGGGCTGTTGAACTTGCCGCGCAGTTTGTTGTCGGTGCCGACGTACAGGGCCGGGACGACGTTGTAGGGGGCTTCGCCCATGGCGCGGTTCTGGTAGCTGAGGATGACGCCGGGTGCGGCGGTGCGGAACCACAGTTCGACGCTGCGGTTGACGGAGGCGCTGATGGTGCGGTTGGGCAGCTCGATGTAGGAGGTGGCGCGGCCGTTGAGGGTGACGGCCTGGTTGCCGCTGGCGCCCAGGGCGCCGTCGGCGCCGAAGGTGACGTCGTTGGCGGAGGCCGGGGCGCGGTCGCTGACCTGGGCGTCGTTGAGCAGGGTGCTGCCGTCGGCCTGGCCCAGGCGCCAGTAGCCGACCGGGGCGGCGTCGCGCACGGCGGTGCGGTAGCGCGATCCGGTGCCGTAGTCGTAGACGGTGCAGCCGGTGGGGGCGGCGGGGGCGACGCCGGGCGGGCAGACCTTGGTGAGCTTGTCGCCGTCGTACTGGTAGGTCCAGCCGCCGGTGGAGCCGGTGGCGGTCACGGAGGTGACGTGCCGGCCGGTCCAGTTGAGGTTCAGGAAGCGGCCGGAGGCGGTGTCCTTGACCTGGACGAGGGTGCCGGAGGCGTAGACGAGGTCCTGGGTGTGGCCGGCGGTGTCGGTGATGCGGGTCAGGCGGCCGTCGGCGCCGAAGGTGTGGATCGTGCCGGTGCGGTCGGTCAGCGTCCAGCCGCCGCCGTCCGTCTTGCGCAGGTCGGCGGCCATGCCGCCGCCGGGCACGTAGGCGTTCTTGCCCGGGTCCCAGCCGAAGCGGGCGCGTGAGCCGTTGGCGGCGGTGAGCAGCACGTTGCCGGGCAGGGTGAGCCAGTTGCTGGTCTCGACCTGGACGCGCATGTCGAAGGGGGTGGACCAGCCGGCGCCGAAGGCGCCGTCGGTGCGCGGGTCGAGGGAGTTGTAGCTGCGGGTGACGGAGAGCTCGGGGCCGACGACGGGCAGGGCGGCGTCGGTGGCGGCGGTGGTGTAGTTGCCGGCGGCGGTGTTGACGCTGCGTCCGGTGTCGGCGGCGGTGGTGTACTGGTTGGGCTGGGGCAGGACGGTGCGGATGTAGGAGGCGGCGGTCCAGGGGCTGGCTCCGGCCCCGTCGCCGGCCATGGCGTACCAGGCGTACTGCTCGTTCCAGGTCAGCCAGCCGGGCGGGACGACGAAGCGGGGCTGGCGCTTGAGCCAGTCGGTCTGCTTGCAGTCGACGTGGGCGTCGCCGCCGACGACCCGGCAGACCTGGAACTGGTAGTCCAGTTCGGGATAGGGCGCGCGGTCGGGGTCGACGCCTTCGGCGGTGAGGGTGGGCTGGAGCTGGTAGACGACGGCGCCCGAGGGCGGGGCGAGGCGGGTGATGTACGGGGGGACGTTGACGGAGGAGATCTGGATGTTGACGGTCGGCACGCCCGCGTCAGCGTAGAAGTTGCTGACCTGGAACTGGTCCATGGTGAACGCGACGGTGTACGTGCCCTGTGGGAGGGCGCGGATGTGCGCGTCGACCACGGCGCTGCCGCCGGGCGGGACGTCGTTCGGCATCGCCGTCCAGGCGATGTTGGTGCCGTAGTTGGTGATGTTGTTGCCCCACTGGTCGAACAGCAGGTACGACATCTTGTAGTTGTTGGTGGGGGTCCAGGTGTCCATGCCGCGGTTCCACACGCGCAGGCGGACGATGCCCTCCTGGGTGGCGGTCACCGGCTGCTGGAGGCCCCAGAGTTCGTAGTCGGCGCCGTAGCGGGACCAGGTGACGTCCAGGACCGGCTGGCCGCCGTTGTTGTTGGCGCTGCCGAACTGCTTCCAGGAGTAGTTGTCCCAGACGTCGGTCTTGATGGCCAGGCCGTAGTTGGCGGTCCAGTGGTGGGTCCAGGAGTTGACCAGGTTGCGGCCGTCGGCGCCGAGGTCGATCGACTCCCAGGCCTCCGGGCAGGCCCAGGCGCTGGAGGAGCTGGGGCGCCAGCCGTGGGCGAAGGAGGGGGCGGCCAGCGCGGGGCCGGTGGAGGGGGCGTTCGAGCCGCGCACGGAGCTGGGCGACCACCAGGAGGTGACCTGGTGGATGGTCACGGTGCGCGGGGTGCAGCTGTAGGACCAGCCGTTGTAGAGGCTCAGGCGGGCGCCGAGGATGGTGGCGTTGCTGAGGGAGTCCTCGATGCCGGTGAACTTGACGTACGAGGAGGCCTGGTGCTTGCCGCCGTCGTTGGTGCCGACCTTGAGGACGGTGTCGCCGGAGAAGTCGACGTTGTAGCCGGTGTAGCCGTAGGTGGTCTCCACGGCGCGGACGGAGGAGAGCTGCGGGTCGACCTTGACGGGGTAGACGCGTTCGGGGGCGTGCAGCCAGGCCTCGTCAAGCTTGGCCTTGAGGGCCTGGCCGCCGGTGGGCAGCTGGATGAGCTCGTAGGTGACGCCGCCGGTGATCGCGCCTTCCTCGGTGTTGGGGGCGAAGTTGGAGTCCTGCATCCAGCCGGCGGGCATGCGTGCGCGCAGGGTGCCGGCGGCGTCGGTGAAGTGGACGGAGCCGTCGGCGTCCAGGGAGGCGCTCACGCCCTGCAGGCGCAGCGGGAAGATCCATTCGGTGGGCGCGGTGGCGTCCTTGAGGATCAGGTTCTCCTTGAAGGAGGAGTTGCCGGCGAGGATCGTCACGTCGGCCTTGGGCCGGGCCTCGGGGTAGGTGATGGTGTTGCCCTGCACGGTGCCCTGGACGGGGGCGGCGCCCTGGAGGCTGTAGCCGGCGAGGATGCCGTCGCCGAGCTGGAGCTGCACCAGGGGGTCGGCGTCGGCGGTGAGGCCGAGCTTGAGCTGCTGCTCGGTGGAGGTGGTGGTCCAGGAGTTCTGGACCGGGGCGGCGCGGCCGCCGGTGGCGGTGCCGTCGGCTGTCAGGGTGGTGTCGATGGCGGACCAGGAGCCGTTGGAGCGCTGGAAGTTGACCGGCTCGGGGTAGCTGCGGGTGGTGAAGGTCCCGTCGGCGTTCTGGAAGGTCCGTTGCTGCGCGGTGCGCTTTTCGGGGAGTTCCTTGCTGGTGGCCTCGTTGAAGCTCTTCGCCGGGTCGACCTTGGGGGTGGGCAGCGCGGCGGGCTTGCCGGTGGGCTTGGCCTCGGTGGCGGGCAGCTGCGCGGGCTGGGGCGTGAGGGTCTGGGCGGGGGCCTGGACGGGCTTGTCCTCGGGCAGTTCGCCCGGCGCGGGGGCCGCGTCCGGGTGCCCGGAGCCGTCCTTCGCGCTGGTCGCGGCGGTGGCGGCGTCGTGGCCGCGCCCCTCGGCGCTGCCCTGCTGCTGCTTGGGGCGGGGGCCGGGGTCGGCGGGCGCGGCGTCGGCGGCATGGCGCAGGACGGACTCGGCGAAGGCCGACCCTTCGGCGGTGCCGAGGACGACCATGGTCATGGCCAACAGGATTGCCAGGGGGCGGCGCAGCAACTCGGAACCCACCAGAGAGTCAAGGGGAAGCAATGAAACGTCGGTAGGTATATCTGACTGTCGGTAGGCAGATAAAGAGACTTTTAATGTGAGTGACGAAGATCACGCAGGAAACACGTGTCGCAGGGAACCGGGCACCGGGAGTGGCGGCGCAGGCCGGCCGGAATGACGTCGAGGGGCGCCGGAAGTGAACACGGCGCCCGCTGATGGACTTTGATTGGACGTCAATTGTGTTGCTGTCGGCCGATGGTGGTCGGTCCCAACAGAAGGTCCAGTGGTGGGAGTCGACGAGCTGCTCGGCGTAGGCGGTGAAGGTGCCGGTGCCCTGGTGGACCTGGTCGGGGCACAAGGGGTGTGCTCGGCGGCCAGCGGCAGGGCCTCGGCGAGGGTTGTGGGCGGCGCGGCGACGCTCACCGTAGGAGCGGGCAGTGACAACAGAGATGGTGGTGCTCAGTCGGGGCGCTGGCCGTGGAGGAGGGCGGGCAGGGTGTGGCCGGCGAGGGCCTCGGTGACGCGGGCGGCCTGGGAGGGGGCCATGTGGTTCTTCAGTTCGCGCACGGGGACGAAGCGGGCGCCGAGCAGGCCGCTGCGCTTCTGCGAGGGGACGTTGAGGGTGACGTCGCGGACGGTGCCGCCGTCGTAGACGAGGCTGAGGCGCTCGAGGTAGCGGTCGGCGGGGTTGTAGTCGACGGCGGCGATGTGGCTCAGGCGCAGGGTGATGCCGGTCTGGGCGTGCAGGTGGCGGGCGGCGGAGCGGTGCGGGGGCTCGTTGGCCTTGCCCGCGCCGCCGGGCAGGATGAGGCCGTCCATGTAGTCGGGGTCGACGAGCAGGACGTCGCCGCGCTGGTTACGGACGAGGACGAGGCAGCCGAGCCGGCAGACGGGGGGCTTGGCGAGCAGGCGGGGGTCGTGCATGGGGAGTTCACTTCCTGAGGGTGCAAAAGAGGAGCAGGGCGAAGCAGGCCCACCAGAGGAGGCGGGCGAGGAGTTCAGTCATCGAAGGTGAGGCGCTCGTAGCGCAGCCCCTTGCGGAGCAGGTCGACGACGCGGCGGAGTTCGAGGGTGCGGGCCGAGCCGAGCTGGACGAGGTAGCACCCGGTCAGGCGCCCGTGCTCCCAGTCGATTTCGATGGACGGCAACTTGACTCCGCCGAGGGCGAGGACGGAGATGAGGTCCTCCACGACGGAGGCGACGTCACGGCGCTGATCGGCCGTCACGCGGGAAAGGATCGAGGACACGCTCACTCCCCCGGCCGCTTGTGGACCTCGAAGACCTTCCAGGCGCTCCAGGCGTCGGAGAAGAAGGTGAAGGAGGCCAACTCGCCGGTGGCACCGGAGCGCAGCCACTCCCCGGTCATCTCGTTGCGCACCCGGTAACACCGGGCCTCGCTGTCCCAGCGGACGCCGTAGCCATGGAGGCGGGGGACCTGGTCATGGGTCATGGGGGCTCTACCCTCCGCGATCGAGGTTTCACGTTCTGTGCACATGGTGGCCTGGCTCCGTCTAGCATCGGAAGCAGCGAACGACTTGACCTCGTGGGTCCGTTGTTTTGGAGCAGCCATGGTGAACATCAAGGAGATCGACCCGGCGTCCGGCCCCTGGGCCCCCTTCGCGGTCCAACTCCGCAACTCACGCAGGGCGAAGGGCCTCAAGCAGTACCAGCTCGCCCGCAAGTGCGGAGTCAGCGCGTCGTACGTCTCGTTCGTTGAACTTGCGCGTCGTCCGCCGAGTGAAAAGTTTGCTACCAAGGCCGATGAAGTCCTGGAAACGGGCGGGACCTTGATGCTGATGTGGTGGCAGCACAAGCACACGGCCTTGGTGCCGGGGTTCCCCGAGTACGCCAACTACGAGAACAGCGCCGAGAAGATCAAACTCTTCGAAGTCAACGTGATTCACGGCCTTCTGCAAACCAAGGCGTACGCAACGGCCTGGGAGCATGGGAACATCAAGCGTGGCACCGCCACCCCGGAACAGGCCGAGGAGCGCATCAGCTATCTCCTCACGCGACAGCAGACCCTCCATCGCACACCTCCGCCCATCGTGCACGCGGTGTTGGATGAGAGCTGCCTCCGAAGGACCATCGGCGACCGAGAGGTGATGGTCGAGCAACTGCTCCATCTTGAACAGCTGGCCGGCCGGCCAGGGTTCTTCATCCAGGTAGCTCCCTACACCCTCGGCGCAGGCCGACCATTCACGCGCGCGGTGACGATGCTGGAGATGCCAGGGCGCAAGATGCTCGCCTACTGCGAGACCGAGCAGCGCGGCTATCTCGACCGCGATACCGAGTCGATCGCCTCCCTGGCCAGAGACTACGATCAGCTGCTGGTCGAGGCCATGAATCAGGCCGACTCAGTAGCTATGATCCGCTCGGTACGGAGGGACCTCGAATGGATGTCAACCTGACTCACTCTTCCTGGCGCAAGAGTTCGTACAGCGGCAGCGGTGGCCAGTGCATCGAGGTCGCCGACGGCTTCCCCGGCATCGTCCCGGTCCGCGACTCCAAGGACCCCCACGGCCCGGCCCTCATCCTTCCCGCCGCCGCGTGGCAGTCCTTCGTCACCGCCGTCCGCACCGGCGAGTTCGACGCCCGCTGACCCGCTGCACCCGGCCCCGCCACCCCGCACCCCGGGGCGGCGGGGCCATCTCCACCCCTCCCGCAAGTTCAACTCCCCTCCCGCGCATAGGAAGTCGGACCCGCCGACTACCCACTCCACAGGCGCTTTCCGCGCGTCAGACCGAAGCCGAAGAGGTTGTGAGCTGTGGCCCAGGGCAGGGTCGAGCGGGTGCGCCAGTAGGTCTCGGTGGGTTCGGCTCCCCGCGTAAGGTCGCCGACGGCTTCCCCACCGGCCCCGGGTCAGCCGGCCGGGGGGAGGAAGCCGTTGACCGTCTCCGTGAACGCCTGGGCGTCGTCCAGCCACGGGTAGTGGCCGGCGCCGGGCTGGATGGCGAGGGTCACGTCGGAGAAGAGTGACGCGGCGGCGGTGGCGGACTCGGCCGTGGGCCACAGGTCCACCTCGCCCGCGAGGAGCAGGACCGGGCAGGGCAGGGCGGCCAGGCGGCGGCGGAGTTCGGCGGTGTCGGGCGTGTAGTCCTTGTAGTAGTGCTCGCTGACGGGCAGGGCGCGCTGGGCGGGGTCGGCGGCGGCGTGGGCCTGGGCGGCGGCGTCCCAGCGGCCGTACATCAGCGGTTCGAAGGCGAATCGGTGCGGGGCGGCCTCGGCGAAGGTCGTGGCGGACTGCATCCGGTCGTACGCCGCGACGGCCTCGGCATACCAGGGCTCGCCCGCGCGGGCGGCGATCACCTCCCGCGCCCCGGTGTCGGAGGGCAGTCCGACGCCGGCGAACGACGGGTCGACCAGGATCAGGCTGCGCAGCCGCTCGGGGTGGGCGGCGGCGTAGAGCATGGCCAGGCTGCCGCCGGCGGAGTGGCCGAGCAGGTCGACGCGGTCCAGGCCGAGGTGGCGGCGCAGCGCCTCGACGTCGGTGACCAGGCGGTCGACGCGGTAGCTGGCCGGGTCGGCGGGGATCGCGGAGGCTCCGGTGCCGCGGGTGTCGGGCAGGATCAGGGTGCGGTGGGCGGACAGGCCGCCGAGGTCGCCGAGGTATTCGGCGGCGCGGCCGGGGCCGCCGGGCAGGCACAGCAGGGGCGGGCCGTCGCCGAGGGTGCGGAAGGCGAGCGTGGTGGCGTCGTACGAGGTGAAGTGCTCCATGGCGTCCATGGCGGACAGCCTGTGGGGTGGTGGCCGGGCCCGGCTATCGTTCAGCCACGGCTAAACGTTGGCTTCCTCCCCGCCCTGAAGGGCGGAGATCCCGGCCGCGCGTGCCGCGCGGGGGCTTCGCCACGTGCGGTGCGGCTGGCCGGTGGTTGGCGCTTCACAGACCGGCCGGTGTCGAGGTCTCCACGCCCTGAGACCGCCTGCCCGGCGGCCTTGATGTTCGTTCTTAGCCGCGTTCACGTCGGCGTGGTCGGTGTGTCCGCAAGCGGTGCACTCGAAGATCGCTTGGCTCTCGCGGTTCTTCGGGTCCACGTGCTTGCACACGTTGCACGTCTGGGAGGTGTACGCGGGGTTGACCAGCACCACGTTGCTGCCCGTGTAGCGGGCGGCGTTGCGCAGGGCCAGTTCGAGCATGTGCCATCCCTTGTCCAGGATGGCCCGGTTGAGTCCGGCCTTGGCCCGGACGTTCCGGCCGGGGGCTTCGATCGTGCCGGCGGCCGAGGCCGTCATGTTCTTCGTGCGCAGGTCTTCCAGCACGACCAGCGCGGCCCGCTCGGTGATGCGGTTCGCGTCCACGCGCAGAAGTCCGTGCGTCGGTTGCGGATGCGGCCGGTGATCGTGTTGATCGCCGCCACGGTCTGCTTGCGGCGGTTGCTGCCCTTCTTCTGCCGGGCCTGCTTCTGCTGCAACCGGCGTAGCCGTGCCGTCTCGCCCGGCGTGGCGAACACCCGATCGTGGAATACGCCATCGCTGGTCGTCGCGGCGACCTTCACGCCTCGGTCGATCCCGACCGCCGTGGACGGCATGGCGTGCCGCTCGGGTGTCTGCTTGCCGTCCTCGACCAGGAAGGAGACGAACCAGTGCCGTCCCTGCCGGGTGACGGTCGCCGACCGGACCTCCCCCCGAGCGGACGCGACCAGCGGAACCGGACCCAGCCGAGCTTCGGGAGCTTCGCCCGGCCCCACTTGCGGCCGATCCGCTCCACCGTGATCAGATTCCCGGCAGGAAAGCGGAACGACGGCCACCAGCGCCGCGCAGAACGCCACCGAACCTTGAACGTCCCGTGCTCACGGCAAGCCCGGTCCAGTCGCGGAGGGTCTGCTGCAACACGTGCGACGGCGCATCGGCCAGCCAAGGAAACTCCTTCTTGGCTTCGGCCAGCTCGGCAGCCTGCGGCACGTAGTTCATCCACGTCCCGCGACGCCGATACTCCCGGCGCTGCTCCAGGGCAGTGTTCCACACCGACCGGCAGATATTGCCGAACATCTCACACAACTCCGCCTGAACTGACGTGAGTTCAAGCCGATACCTGCGGCCGGACAGCATGGGAACACCCCCCCTTCGACTACTGTGATCAACATAGTGCACGTCACTGACACGCAGCGACCTGCGCCGCTTCGCGGCTCCGGGCCAAGGATGGGCCAACCCCCAGCCAAAGCAGGGGGTCTGCGCCCAAGAGTTCAGATCAGGGAAGGGGGGCGGGGCGTGGCGGTGGAGATCCGGCTCTCAGCGGCCGAGGTGGCGCGGGTGCGGTTCGCGGTGTCGCCGCTGGCCGAGACGGTGCTGGGGGTGCGCACGGCGTTGGGGGTCGGCGGGCACGGAGTGCACCGGCCGTGGGTGCGCGAGACGCAGGCGGTGCTGGCCGGCGAGGCGCAGTTGCCTTTGCTGCGGGTGCTGCTGGAGGGCTGTCTGCCGTCGTTCCTGTTCCCGGTGCCGCAGGAGCGGCTGCCCTCGTTCGAGGCGGAGTTGGCGGGTCTGCGGGCGGCGGATCCGGCGTGGGTGGCGGCGGAGTGCGCCGCCGCGCTGGGGCCGCGGCTGGGGGAACTGCCGGGGCCGGCGGTGTTGTTGGAGCGGGTCTGTGGTGCGCTGGAGCGTTGCCACGGCCGGCTGGTGGCCCCGCACTGGGGGCGGATGCGGGCGGTGCTGGAGGCGGACCTGGGCCGGCGGGCGGTGGCGCTGGTGGACGGCGGGGTGGAGGGGCTGTTCGCGCAGTTGCACGGCGATGTGGTTTGGCGCGAGGGCGAGTTGGTGGTGCACGGGCGCCGCCGCTCGGGGTCGATGTGGACGGTGGAGGCGGGCGGGCACGGGCTGGTGCTGATGCCGTCCGTGTTCGGCTGGCCGGAGGTGATCGTCGACTACGCGCCGCGCGCCGCCGCGTCGATCCGCTATCCGGCGTCGGGCGTCGGGCTGCTCTGGGAGCAGCCGAGGCCGACGTCCGCGGGCCTGGCCGCCGTCCTCGGCCGCACCCGTGCCGCGCTGCTCGCCGAGCTCGCGGAGCCGTTGAGCACTCCGGACCTCGCCGCCCGGCTGGGTGTCACCGCCGGCGCCGTGTCCCAGCACCTCGGTGCCCTGCGCGGCGCGGGGCTGGTGACGACCTGCCGTACGGGCCGTACGGCGGTGCACCTGCGCACCCGGACAGGCACGGCGCTCACCGCCGAGGCGTCGGGCTGAGCCGGGGCGGGTTCAGGCGCGGTGGGCGGCGGCCGAGCGGGTGCGCCAGTAGGCGTCGGCGGTTTCGGCCATCGCGGCGAGCGGGGCGAGGTCCTCGGGGTGGTGGCGGTTCGGATGGCGAGGGCGGCAGTGGGTCGGGGATGGCCGAGTCGCCGTCAAGGCGATCCGGCGTCTCGGGGCAGACGGTGGTGAGAGTGATCTCAAGCAGGTGTGGCAGGTCGGAGTTGAGGGATCGCTTGTCCTTGGCCGCTCGGGTTGTCAGTCGGGTGTGTCAATTGCTGCCGACCGTCACCTCGGCCGCCGCCTCGGAGTGTTCGGCGAGCCACTGGACGAGGAACTCCTCGGCGCGGGCGTAGGAGCGGGCGGTGTCGAGGTAGCGCACGCCGGCGGCGTACGCGGCGTCGAGCAGGGCGCGGGTGCGCTCGCGCAGGGCCTCGACGGTGCGCTCGGCGGGCAGGTCGTCGGCCCGGCCGAGGGTGATGTAGCCGGGCCCCGGCCGACGGCGGCGGTGCCCAAGCCCAGGCGTAGGGGTGATCAGACGGACGGTGACCGGGGCGTGGGTGGGTGGGCGCCGGCCGCGGGTGCGGTCGCCCGGGCCGTACGGGCGGCCCGGGCGGAGAGTGGGGCGCCGGAGCCGTCCAGGCCCTTCGGGCGGGACATCAAATCCCGTCGGAACGGGGGTTGATGTGATGGTTCGTCAGATAACCGGGGTGACGGCCGGCTCGCGCGCCCAGCATGTCAGCCGCCGTCACGCGGGTCAACTGGAGTTGATCGCGGGTATCTTCGGATCCATGCCAGCTGATGCCGTTCGGCTATCGTGACCTGGCGGGCCCTGCCCGTCCGTCGAGGTCGCGGCGCGGAGGGCCCGGGTGTGAGGAAGGTGGGCGATGACGGAGTCGACGGGGGACGGCGTTCAGGTGGAACCGCAGGGCACTCCACCGGAGCTGACCGGGCATCCGGAGGGGCTGTCGGACGGGCACCCGGACGGGCTGTCGGACGGTGCCGGGGACGGTCGGGCGAGCGCGGAGGCGAGCGGGCTGGCGGCCCGGATCGAGGCGCTGTTCCACACCGTCCGCCGCCCCGACCGCGAGCAGTACACCAACGAGGAGGTGGCCCGGGCCTGCCGCGAGGCGACCGGGGAGTCCTTCTCCACCACCTACCTGTGGCAGCTGCGCACCGGGCGCCGGGACAACCCGACCAAGCGCCACCTGGAGGCGCTGGCCCAGTTCTTCCAGGTCCCGCCCGCGTACTTCTTCGACGAGCGGCAGGGCGCCGAGATCGCCAAGGAGCTGGCACTGCTCGGCGCGCTGCGCGACGCGGGCGTGCGCAGCCTGGCGCTGCGGGCGGTGGGCCTGTCGCCGGAGGGCCTGGACACGGTCAGCGAGCTGGTCGACGTGATCGCCCGCCGGGACGCGGCGCGCAAACGCCCCTCGTCCTGAGATCCGAGACCTGGAGCTGGAGGGGAGCCCGGCTTGTGGGGTGATTCGAGGGGTTGTGAACTGCTTAGGGTTGAGATCGTTTTAGTGCACATACGTGTTCATAAGTTTGTCTTCGGTGACGACTTCTTGGATCCATGAGACGACTGTCGGTGCTGTGTGTGAGGGTGGGTGGCACTGACTGGGAGGAGGGATGACGTGACCGGCCCGAAGAAGACGCTCCGGCGGATCGACGCGCCGTTCGTTTCCCTCGGCCCGTCGGGTGTGACGATCCGCGACCGTCTCAAGGGCCTGACGCCCGAGGACGAGGAGGTGCTGCGGCTGGTCGGCGGGCACCTGGGGGCTCTGGCGTCGAAGGACCTGAAGACGCGCTGCGCGGACGGCCTTGAGCACGGCAAGGAAACGTGGGCGGCGCGCAAGCGTGACCTGACCGTGGAGTCGTCGTCCCGCTGGGCCGGTTCGGTCACCAAGGCCACCCACGACCAGTGGGCACTGGCCCATCGCGGACAGGCCGCGCACCTGGACTCGCTGGACACGGGCATCCGGATGCTGCGCCACCGGCTGTCGCTGCCGGTCGGGGAGAAGGGCACCGGGCGGGCGGCCGGTGGCTACCGTTCCAGGCAGGAGTGGTTCGTCAAGTCCCGCAGGCTCGCGGCGCTGGAGGACCGGTACGCGGCTGCCCGGGCTGATCGTGAGGCCGGTCGCGTGCGGGTGGTGCGCGGCGGGCGGAAGCTGTTGAACACCCGGCACAACCTGGCGGCGGCGAACCTGACCGAGGCCCAGTGGCGGGAACGGTGGGAGAGCGCACGCTGGTTCCTGTCCGCTGACGGCGAGTCGGGCAAACGGTTCGGCCACGAGACGATCCGGGTCACCCCGCACGGTGAGGTGTCGCTCAAGCTGCCCTCGCCGCTCGCCGGGTGCGCCAACGCCGCCGGCGGCCGGTACGTCCTGGCCGCACGCGTGGCGTTCGCACACCGGGGCGAGCAATGGCGGGACCGGATCGAGGGCAACCGGGCGGTCGCGTACCGCATCCACCTGGACGTGCGGTGGGGGCGCTGGTATCTGGACGCCTCCTGGACCCGACCCGTGGTGCGGACGATGCCGCTGGAGGCGGCCCGCGCGGCCGGGATGGTCGGGGTGGACACCAACGCCGACCACTTCGCCGCCTGGCACCTCGACCGCCATGGCAACCCGGTCGGCGAGCCCCGCCGGTTCCGCTACGACCTTTCCGGCACTGCCGCCCACCGCGACGTGCAGATCCGCCACGCCATCACCCGGCTCCTGCACTGGGCGAAGCGGCGCGGTGTGACGGCGATCGGTCTGGAGAACCTGGACTTCACCGCCGAGACCACCCGCGAGAAACACGGCCGCAAGAAGAGGTTCCGGCAGCTCGTGGCCGGCATCCCCACCGGCCGGCTCCGCGCCCGGCTCATCTCCATGGCCGCCGAGCTGGACCTGGTCATCGTCGCCGTGGACCCCGCCTACACCTCCCAATGGGGCGCGCAGCACTGGCAGAAGCCACTCGCGACGCCCACCCGCACCACCACCCGGCACGATGCCGCGAGCATCGCGATCGGGCGACGCGCCCTCGGGCACCCGATCCGGCGACGGACGGCACCGCCCCACGACGACCGGAGTGATCGTCGTGGGCATCGGACCGCCCAGGCCGGACCGGGCGTCCAGGGGCGTGAGGGAACCCGCCGCCCCGTCACGGACCGCGCACACGATGCACGTGCCCGAGCAGGGACCACGAGAACGCGGGCGACCAGCGCACCCAAAACCGTTCGGGATGCGCGCACTACCAGGACATGGACTCAAAGTTCACTCCTGGACAGTGAGTAGGAACGGTGGCCGGGACTACCGGTCCACGCTGCGGCGCTGTCGCCGGATGGCCGAACGGCTGGAGCTGCCGCGCCCGTTCGACCCGGTGGTGCTGCTGGAGCAGCTGGCGGTGCGGCGCGGGCGGCCGATCGAGCTGCTTCCGGTGCCGGCCCGTCCGCACGCCCCCTGCGGGCTGCTGGTCTCCACCCTGGAGGCGGACTACATCCTGTACGCGGCGGACACCGGCGCCCTGCACCAACGGCACATCCTGGTGCACGAGATCGCGCACCTGCTGCTCGACCACGCCGGCTCCGCGCCCCTGGCCCCGGCCGCCGCGCTGCTGCCCAACCTCTCCCCCGCGCTGGTGCAGCGGGTGCTCGGGCGCACCCGCTACGACGAGCCGCAGGAGCGGGAGGCGGAGCTGCTGGCCTCGCTGATCCTGAGCCGGGCGGACCGGGCGGACGCCGCCGGCCGGCCGGGGCCGGCGCCGGTGCGCGGTTCGCTGGACGCGCTGGGCTTCCTGCTGGGCAGCGGGTCGGGGTCCGCGGGCGGTGGACCGAAGGAGGAGGGCCGGGCGTGAGCGAACTGGCCCTCTACCCCGTCGGGTTGTTCTTCGTGCTGAGCGCCGCCCACTTCGCCCGCAGCCGGATCGACTCCCGCGCCGCCGCCCGCTACACCTGCTACGGCACGGCCCTGCTGGGCGCCGCCCTGCTGGTGCTCGCCCCGCCGACCGTACGGGCGGTGCAGGGCACGGGAGTTCCGGTGCTGGCGGTGCTGGTGATCGTGCTCGGTGACGGGCTGCGCGACGGCGCGGCCGCGGCGATCCGGCTGCTGGCACCGGCCCTGCGCAACGCGGACCCCGGGCACGCCGATGCCGGGCATACCGGCCCCGGGCACGGCGACGCCGGGCACGGCGACGCCGGGCAGGCCGATGCCGGGCACGCCGATGCCGGGCATACCGGCCCGGCCGTGCGCCGGCGCGGGGGGCGCCCGCGCGAGGTGCGGGGCGGACTGGCCCTGCTGGGCGCGGTGCTGGGGCTGCGGCTGGCGCTGATCACCGCCGCCGCGCCGGACCTGGCGGGCCAGGACCTGACCGTCGGGCCCGAGCTGTCCGCGCGCCTGGCGCTGGCCGGGTACACCGCCGTGGGCATGCTGCACACCACGATGTGCCTGGTCGCGCTGCTGCGCGAACTGCTGCGGCGCACCCGCGCGGCCGGCCCCGGGCGCCTGGGCACCGGGCTGCGGCTGCTGACCGGCGGGCTGGTGGCCGGGCTGCTGTGGAACGCCTGGAGCATGGACGACGTCCTGCGCGCGGCCGTCACCGGCAGCCAGGACGGCCCCGAGGACACCCTGTGCGCGGTCCTGGGCGGGCTGTGCGCGGCGCTGATCGCGGCGGGCCTGGGCAGCACGCTGTGGCCCGTCGCGGCCGGGGCGGTACGCGGCTGGCTGCGCGCCCACCGCCACTACCGGGCGCTCACCCCGCTCTGGCGCGACCTGCACACCGTGCTGCCGGAGATCGCCCTCGACCCGGCCCGCCGCCTGCCGCTGCCCCCGCGCGACCCGCGGTTCGCGCTCTACCGGCGGATCATCGAGATCCACGACGCCCGGCTGATCCTGCGCCAACACTCGGACCCGCGCACCGCCCAGTGGCTCGAGCGCGCCACCCGCCGCTTCCCGCCGCCCTCCGCCCACGCCGCCGCCACCGCCGAGGCCGCCGCCCTGGCCACCGCCCTGGAGCTCGCCGCGTCCGGCGCCGTACCGCAGGCCACGGGAGCCACTACGACCGCCGCACCCGCCGCGCACGGAACGACCACCATGGACACTATGGACGGCGAGGCCGAACACCTCGCCCACCTGGCCCACGTCTACGCCACCTGCCCCGCCGTCGCCGAGGTCCGCACCCTCGCCCGCACCTCGCGCGCCGAACGGGCCCGCGCCTCGCACCCGCAGGAGGCACTGCGGTGAGCCGCCGCCCATGGCCGGCCCTGCTGCTCCTCCTCCTGCTGGCAGCCGCCGGCGCGGGCGCACTGTGGTACCTGTACGCGGTCGTGCCCGGCCGCATCGTCTCCCGCTGGGAGTGACCCGCCCGGGCTGCGGCACCTCGATGCGGTCGTGCGGGGCGGCGGACTCCCGGCCGGGCCCGGGATCAGCCGAAGGCGACGACGAGCCGTACCGCGTCGTCGCCGAAACGGTCCGCCAGGGCCTTCATCACCGCGAAAACCTGCGGCCAGCCCGTCCCCTCCCCCAGGACGGTCCCGGCGGTCAGCGGCTCGTACCGGCAGCGGTACTCCCCCGCCGTCCACTCCACCGGCCCGGCGGCATCGCCCAACCCCTGTGGTGGCGTGCCGAGTCGGGTGAGGACGTCCCCGGGCCAGTCCGCTGGCACGAAGCGCTGGTGCAGCATCCGGCTGCCGGGCGTCACCCACCAGGTCAGCCGGCCCCTGTAGTGCTCGGGGCCGGAGGACGGGTCCAGCGCGGCCAGTTCCGCCCAGCTCACCCAGCTCGCACCGGCCGTCTCACTCCCCGTCACCCACGGCCCCAGCTGTTCGCGCAGCCGGCCCGACACGTCGGCGGGCAGCCCGCGGCCGGCCGCCAGCGGGCGGAAGCCGGCATCGTTGCGCACCCCGAAGAGGCAGCCGAAGGCCGGGTAGTCGACCCGGTCGTACAGCGGCCACAGGTCCAGCGCGGTGATCCAGGGCTCGCCTTCGTAGTAGTCGCTGCCGACGCCCGGGTGGCGGTACTCGATGCCGCCGTAGATGTCCGTTCCCACGGTCGTCAGGTCAGGGCCCGCCCGTCAGTCCCACCAGAAGGACCAGCAGCCCTCGTCGACCAGTTCCTCGGCGTAGCCGGCCAGGCCCCCGTCGTCGCACTGGAAGAGGTTGTCCGGGCAGAACGCCGCATGCTCGGCCGCCACCAGCAGCGCCTCCTGCGGGCCGGTCGGCGGCGCCGCGACGCTCAGGTACAGCGCGTCGGCGCCCGCCTGGACGACCCGGGCGCCGAAGCGCTCCTGCCAGCTGCGCAGCACGGCGGCGATCGCGCCGCTGTCGCCGTGGCCGTTCGTGCCGTTCCAGCCGCAGGCGGCCAGCGCCTGGGCTCCGCCGTCCGCGCGGACCAGGCCGATCCGCAACCCGGGTCGGCCACGCAGCAGTTGGCGGGCCAGCGCGTCCGCGCAGTCCTGCGGATCCCGTAGCGGGGACGCGGCCGGGGCCGGGCCCGGCCAGGCGGCGCCGAAGGGTTCCAGCGTCTCCAGCAGCTCTGCCCGCTCCTGCGGATCGTCCGTCGGGCACCACAGCACCGCGCGCTCCCACCACCCGCGCAGCAGGGCTTCCGGGTCGTACCCGTCCGGCGCGGGCTCCCTCGCATGCCCCGGTGCCAGACCCAGGTCCGCGCCGTCGAGGTCCGGCCCCTCGCCCCTCGGATCCAGCAGCAGCGGCCACAGCCCGGAATGCGCGTGCTCCCGGTGCAGCCGCTGCCACGCCCCCTCCGGCGCCGCCGCATCGCTCACCCACAGGCCGGACACCACCTGACGGCCCGCCAGCTGCGGCGCCGTGCGGCCCTCGGCGCTGCGGTCGGGGAAGCGCCGGCGCAGGCCGCGGAGCAGTTGAGAATCGATCATGCCGCCCACGGTAGGGGCACGCACCGACAGCGCCGGGGCCCGGTCCGAGCGGCGGGGAGTGGGCGCGCGGGGGGCGCGGGGGCGGTTCTAGGCTGGTGGGAAGGAGTGCGGCGGACCCGCCGTGTCCCGGGGGTCTCCACTGCACGTGCCTGGAGGTGGAGCATGCGCAGCGTATTCGGTCCGCGCCGGCTGAGTCAGCGCCGGCCGGGGGTCCTGGCGGCGGCGGTTCTGCTCGCCGCGGGTGGGCTGTTCGCGCCCGGGGCGGGGGTGGCGTCCGCTGCCGGGAGTGCGCCCGTGCGGGCCTGTCCGGCGGAGACGACCGGGCCGGGGCTGCCGGCGCTGGGCGCGGTACCGGCCACGGCGGCGGTGCCGGACGGGGTGGACGTGCCGGCGACGGCGGCGGTGTACGGGGCCCGCTACCCGGGCGAGGTGCACTTCCTGGTGGCGCCCGGCGGCTGGACCTGCGACGTGGCGTTCTTCGCCGCGGACGGCGGCGAGGAGGCGTTCGTCCACCCCGGTGCCGCGGTCGCCGATCCGACCGGCGCCCGCTTCGACGCGGTGGTGCAGGCCGTGTTCGTCAGCGGTGGCGCGCAGACGAACATCGACCTGGTCTGCGGCTTCGTGCCCCGGGCCGGCGCCGCGCCCAACACCTGCAACGCCCCGGCCCGGCTGCCCGCCGACCGGGTGCACTCCGTGCCCACCAGCGCCCCGGGCCTGCTGCTGACCGCCGTCGGCGTCCCGGCGAACACCCGCGAGCCGAACCTGCCCGCCACCGGCGGCCCGAACCGCACGGTCGCCCTGGTCACCTTCCAGTCCCCCGGCGGCCCGGCCCAGGCGATCAGCTGCACCCTCCCCGCGTCCGCCTCCCCCGTCCCCACCTGCCAGGGCGCCCTCGGCCACTTCCTCGCCACCGGCGCCGCCGCCAAGCAGCTCACCCGGGCCGACCTGGCCGCGGCCCTGACCGACCTGGACGCCTTCGTGGCCTCCTACCTCGCCCAGTCGTGACTCCTCGGCGCGAGCGCCTCGGCCTCAGTGCGCGGTCAGCGCCTTGACCAGCGCGACCGCCTCCTTGAGGCCGAGGTCGGGCCGTGCGGTGCGCAGCTCGCGGACGGCCTTGACCTCGGCCGTACGGGGGTCGATGCCGGCCAGTGCCAGGACGTTGCGCGCCCAGTCCACCCCGGCCACACCGCCGCTCGGCACGAAGTCCTCCACGATCCGGATCGCGCGGCGCAGGCCCGGGAGTTCCTCCTGGTCGGCGCTCTCCAGTGCGGCCTGCAGGGCTGCCTTGAGGGCTTCGAGGTTGGCCGGCTTGGCGCGGTTGGACAGCGGGTTGAACATGATCGATGGTCCTCTTCTTGTCGGATTCGCTCTTCCGGAGTCCAGGGCCAGCAGGCGGTCCAGGTGCTGCCAACTGCCGGATGTCTCAGGGGCCTTGGCGCCGTCGGGCAGCTGGGACGAGCAGAGCGCCTTGGCGAGCCGATGTCCGGCGGCCGTAGCGCATCCACGGTCCGGACGCCTGGATCGCCTCGCCCTCGGCACGGGCGACCGCGGTCGGCCACGGGCGCGGTCATTCCCTTGCCTCCCCGTGTGCATGCCCGCCACGCTAGTGCTTGCCCGGTGGGAAAGTAAATGCCAGGATCTCAGGCACGCTCAGGCACTCCGGAATTGGAGATCTGATGGCTGTTCATCACATCGACCCCGCAGAGGCTCTCGCCTCCCTGCGCACCGCGCGCGAGGCCCGGGCGGCGGCCCGGCCCCGTCCGCTGCCGGGCTGGTACCCGGCCACGGCAGCGGGTCTGTTCGCGCTGGGGTTCGTCCTGCTTGGCGTGCTGGTCCTGCTGCCGCAGCGGCTGTGGCTCGCGGACGCGGGCCTGCGGCTGATCGCGGCGGCGGCCCTGATCGGCCACGTCGTGGTCAGCCACCGCATCGAGCACCGGCCCGGCATCGTCCCGGCCCTGCCGCGCGGGGCCGCCCGCCGGCGCGCGATCGCGCTCCAGCTGCTGCCGCTGGTCGCGGCCGGGGCGCTGGCCCTGGCGTTCGGCGCGGCCGGATTCCTGCTCACCCTCGGCCTCACCGGCGGCTTCGGCCACCTGCTGCTCCTGCGCCGCAAGCGGGCGCGGGCGGACGCCGAGTGAACGCCGAGCCGCCCACCCCGGCCTTCGACGAGCTGATCCACCAACCCACCCGGCTCACCGTGGTGGCCTTCCTCTCCGGCTGCGCCGAGGCGGAGTTCCGCGCCGTGCGGGAGAGCTGCGGGGTCTCGGAGTCGGCACTGAGCAAGCTGGTCAGCACCCTGGAGGCCGCCTCCTACGTCAAGGTCCGCCGCGGCTACATCGGCAAACGCCCCCGCACCTGGCTGCGCCTGAGCCCGCAGGGCCGCCGCGCCCTGGCCGCCCACCTGGCCGAACTCCAGCGCATCGCCGCCGACGCCACCGCCCTCGGTGCCGCGCTGGAGCGGCAGGCGGGCCGGGAGTAGCCCGTCACCACACCCCTGCAACGGCGGCCCCGACCGTCGCCTCTGCACAGGAAGTCGGCCAGGCCGACTTCCTGTGCGGACGCCAAGAAGGCTGTGGGCTCATGGCAGTTCTTCGCCGGCCCGCCCCGCTGTTCCGCGAGCGCAACAACGCGGGCGGCCCGGCCCGAGCCGTGCGGGCCGCCCGCAAACAGCGTCGGCCGCCCGCCTTCACCACGTCGCCGCTTCGTCACCCTTCGTTCTGCGCAGGACGTCCGCTGGATCGGGCGGGGCCGTGGACACCACCACGGCCCCGCCCTCCGGTGTGTCGGACTCATTCCGTCACGACGTGCGGAGCGGGCGCGCACTCGCACCACACCACCTTCCCGGCCCCACCGGGGCGCGGGAAGTGCCCCCATCCCGTGGCGAGAGCCTCCACGATGAGCAGCCCGCGCCCGCACCCGGCGGTGGGGCCGGGCTGCTGGGGCACGGGCGGACGGTCGCTCGCGTCGTGCACCTCGATGCGCAGCCGGGTGGCGTTCACGTCGAAGGAGACCCAGAGCAGCCGTCCCGGCATGCCCGAGTGCAGGACGGCGTTGCCGACCAGCTCCGAGGTGAGCAACTCGCCGACCTCGGCGTAGCGGTCGCCGTCCGGCACGGTGGCGAGCAGTTCGCGCAGCATCCGCCGCGCGAGCACCGGTGAGCGGCGAGATCGCGGGAACCAGCAGCCGCGGATGGCGGACTGGCTGACGGGCGCGTCGGTTTCGGGCATGACGGAGCCACCTCCGGTGGGGTTGGGAGCGGGCAAAGGGATACCCGGCAGTCGATTGCAGAGAGTGTCCCCTCGTCGACCATGAGTAGCATGCGCCCGACGGAAGATCATTCGCAAGATTTCTCTGCGGAACATTTTCCGATCTCGATTTGCGAGTAATCTGGCATCAGTTCCGTTTCCGTCACCGGGAGTTGATCACATGGGCCAACCGCGCCCCTCGGTCCGCCGGCGTCGCGTAGCGAGCCTGCTCACCCGCCACCGCGAGGCGGCGGGCAGGACGCCAGACGAGGCCGCGACGCGCATCGACTGCCACCGCTCCAAGATCAGCCGGATGGAGAACGCCTGGCTGCCGATCTCCAGCAGCGAGTTGCGAGACCTGCTCACGTTCTACGGCGTGGACGATCCGACTTACGTGGAGGAAGTGGTCGCGCTCAACCGACAGGGCTCCGAACGCGGTTGGGCGCAGCGGTTCGACATCACACCGCCGTCGTACGTCGACTACATCGACTACGAGGAGAGTGCCAGCCGCATCCGCTCGTTCCAGCCGATGATGGTGGCAGGGCTGTTGCAGACGGCGGACTACGCGCGAGCCGTCTACCGGGCATCGCCGTTCGACATCCCTGCGGAGCGAATCGACGAGCTCGTGGCAGTTCGCCTGCAGCGGCAGAAGGTGCTGGATCACGCTGAGCCGCCCCGGCTCAGCGTGATCCTGGGAGAGGCCGCACTGCGAGGGCACGTCGGCGGCGTGGACGTCCTGCGGAAACAGTTGGACCATCTACGGGAGTTGGGCGACCGCCCGAACGTCGACCTGCAGGTGCTGCCCTTCAGCGCGGGAGCCCATGCCGGAATCATGGGCTCGTTCGTGCTTTTCAGCTTCTCCACGGCGGCCTTGTCCGACGTGGCGTGCGTGGAGCACCAGGCAGGCATGCTCTACATGGAGAAGCCTGAGGAGACGTCTGCCTATACGCTCACGTTCGACTCGTTGTGTTCGAGTGCGTTGAGTGTCTCCGAGAGCCTCGACCTGCTCACCCGGGTCATACGAGAGCTGTAGCGGTATCGACCGGAGGTACTGAAGGTGTCCACTCCCGATCTCAGCGGTGCGAACTGGCGGAAGAGCTCGCTCAGTGGGGAGACCGGGGCATGCGTCGAAGTCGCGGACGGAGTCCCGGGGTTGCTTCCCGTCCGCGACTCCAAGGACCCGCACGGGCCTTCCCTCCTCTTCACCGCCGACGCCTGGATGGCGTTCATCGCCGCTGTTCGCGCGGGAGAATTCCCCGGGTAGCGCTCGGGAGCGGATCGGCGATCCACCTCTCGGCAGCCGCCGACAGTGCACCCCAAGCGCCACCGTCCCGGATCGCGCGCAGCCGCCACCGGGCCGCGATCACGGCTGCCAAGGCGGCCACCTTCGCGGGGTCGGCGGCGGCGTAGTGCGGGGCCGTCATCGCCCACCGGTGCGCCTGCGCGACGGTCCCGGATCGTTCGGCGATCAGGTCACGGACCGCAGTTGGCAGGTCAGCCCACTGGTGACGCATAGCACTTCCTTGTCGGCGGTCATGGGCAGAAAGGGGCCCAACCTCGCTCTCCCTGCCGTTCACATGAGCAGCGGGTCGACCGGTGGCCATGGGTAGCCCAGTTGTTCGGCATCGTGCGAACCTCCCCAGACCTCGGCGGTGGCACGGGGATCGCCTGCGGTCAGCCGCGCTTCAAGGTGCTCGGCCTGGTCCGACGGGTCATCGTCTGCGGAGATCGGGAGGGTCATCCCGAACTGGATCCAGGGCCGGTCTTCATCGGCCCCGTCACGGGGATGCATCAGGACGACGTGGATTCGATCGGGTTCCCTGCGGGAGGCCCAGACGCCTTCCAGCTCGCAGTCCCACCTGACCAGCCAGTGCCCGTGTCCCCTCAGCCCCGCCTCGAGCAGCCGCGCGACCGTTGCGGCCGGCCACTCCCAACCGCGGTCCTCCCCCGCTCGCAGGACCTCGGCCTCGTACTGACCCGCGGTGAACCGAAGCTTTGGCAGGGTGAGGTCCTGATTGGCCGGGTCACGCCAGCCCTCCCAGACAACGTGCTCCCCGGCACGCCTGACCGTCAGGTACAGGGAGCCACAGCACTCCTCCACGCCACACCCGGACCAAGCGATACGAGTCTCGTGGGGTGTCGCAGTGGCATGCAACGGCCCGTCCCGGCCCAACAGATACCGGGGGCCTACTCCCAGATACCGGGAGCCTCCCACGCCACCGGGGAACACGTCGGCCAGCAGATCCCGGCCATTGACGATCGGGCGGACCTCCACGCCACCCTCGTCGGGCGTTGGGCAGGTGATGCTCAGGCCGAGAAGGTCCGGTTCCATGGTCATCGGCCGATGATCGCGGAGCCGACGACAGCTGTCATGTGAATTCGCGCAGGAAGTCGGCCGGGCCGACTTCCTGCGCAGGAGGTGCCGAGGCCACCGAACCAACCGCCTTGGCGGGCCGCCCGGGCGGTGTGGTGCTCGGGGGCAGGGCGGCAGGGCGGGGTGGCCCGGGAGGGCGGGGAGCGGCGGGAAGGAATATCGTCCGACTTCGTCCACCGTGTCGATCCGCGGCCGCGCCGTTCGACCTTGGGGTGGAGAGGGTCGGCAGGCGACCTTGTTCGAGGAGTTCGAGGAGGCTGAGATGGCGAAGTACATGCTGATCATGCGGGGCACGGACGAGTCCGTGGCGAAGATGATGGAGACGCCGTTCGAGGAGATGCTCGAGACCGTGGGGCGCTTCAACGAGGAGCTGATCCGGGCCGGCGTGCTGGTGGCCGCCGAGGGGCTCGACGACCCGTCGCAGGGCGTGGTCGTGTCCTTCGACGGAGAGGCCCCGGTGGTCACGGACGGCCCGTACGGGGAGACGAAGGAGCTGTTCGGCGGCTTCTACCTGATCGACGTCGCCTCGAAGGAGGAGGCCGTCGAGTGGGCCAAGCGCCTGCCGGCGTTCCCCGGGTCCAAGTGCGAGGTGCGCCGGGTGCCGGGCATCGAGGAGTTCCCGCAGGACAACGAGTGGATCGTCAAGGAGCGGGCCTGGCGCGAGCGGACCGGCCAGCTGTGATGTCCCCCGCAGCCACCGACGGCCCGCCGGGCGCCGAAGCCGCCCCGC